>NZ_JBBGZQ010000014.1:0-132733 GCF_037572595.1 Chryseobacterium sp. MYb328
AGATAAATCTCGGCGGCCGTTTTATTTTAAGTCAAACAATATTTTTTCTAAAAAAATTAATTGACCTTATTGGAGAATTCCCGAAAGCGGTTGGCTCTTCTGAAAGTCCCCAGATCATTAAACCGGACCCCATATTTCCTCAATATTTCCTGGGCCTGTTTTCTTCCTATATGACGTACATAAAATGTCTCGTTAACCACAAAATGATGAATGCTGTGGGTCCAGCCAAAAAAGAAACAGAACACCTGCATAGGGAAAGTCCACCATACATTCAGGACCTGTGTCTGTTCAATCACATTTCCTTCCTCTATATCACCGAAATAATGCATATTGGAGGTGATAAAATGTAAACAGAACTGTCGTAATAAATTGGGAAGAAAAATCGTATAAATAATCACATGTAAGCTGCTTAATATGTTTTCAATATAAGAAGGAAAACCGAAGTCTGTCATCATCCTTGCATTGATCCAGTGCAATAGCAAATCTGCAAAAAAGAGATACAATATCACATGAGCCAAAATGGTCACGGGGATTAAACTCAAAAATGTAATTCGTTTTAAGGTTAAAGAAGTTTCTTTCTTAAGGTTTCCGTTCTCCACTTCCCTGTCCATATCCTTAAACATTTGCTGGAGACGCAGAAGGCCACCTAAAACAATATCAGCCGTGGTCAATAAACGTTTGATGGACCAGCGTTCACCATTCGTTACCCCACGTTCCTCCACATCATGTAAGGTCCCTGAAAATTTATGATGATGATAATGCAATGTACGTCTGATCCAAGGATTAATCGTTAATGGACGTAAAATCCAGACACTTAAAAGCATAAAATGATGTATTGGTTTTTGCTTCTTAAAATAGAGCCAATGAATAAGGTCATGCTCGATCTCGTGAAGAACTCCCATAAAAAAGGCATTCATAATAATCATCAGCCAGGTTGGAATAATTGCTTCATACCAGCCAACAGATGTAGCAATAATCGCAATAATTGAAAGTAAAAATATAGAAAACCCAATGCTGTCCTGCCTCTTCAATAGAGGATATTGTTCCTTAAGCTCCTGATAGGATTGATTAATTTCTTTCCTTATGTATCTCGATTTCTCCTGATGTTTCACTATTTGGTGATTTTGTAATCAAAAATAATAAATTATACAATCACTCAACACATAAATAATTATTATTAATACAAATACATTAAAAAATAATATAAATAGCATTATATCTAACTAAAACAAAACCAGCGTTAAGATGAATCTCAACGCCGGTTTCTTTATTTTGAAAGTATTAGTTTTTTTTTAAAATACATAACTGGCAGAAGCAGAAAGGTACTGACCGCTGGAAGTTCCTTCTTTTTTCAGTTCACCGTCTACCCAAATCTGAACTTTTAAAGTAGAAGATGCGTTTGCACCTACAGCATTTACCGCTACATTTGCATTATAAGCTCCTTTTTCTGCAGTCACTTCAGGGCTAGACCACGTTGTTCCGCTAAGGCTGGAAGCTGTAGTTGGGTTACCATCAATTCCATACACTGCTACACCTATATCACTTCCTGCAGAAGCTATTGCCTTGAAAACCACTTTATGACTTTTATTTGCTCCATTCACATTGTTATCATCATCGTCATCTTTACTGCAAGAAGTTACAAACCCCAATAACATAGTTGCAAGAAGTACTACAAATGTACCTTTCAACAGCTGACTCATTCCTGGTTTTTTCATAATTTTTTTGTTTAAATTTTAGTTACTTTATTTGATATTCTATGATTAGTGATTCTGTATGTGCAAAGCTATTAGAGTCATCAAACATTATCAATCCTGAAAAATGTGTAATTTTTTCTACCTAAATTCAGGTATTTTTTATGCTGAAATTTTTAATTAAATTCAGCGTTTATAAAAAAGATATTCTACAGAACCGATACCCGATGAAGAGATTACTGATCCTGTTAAGTCTATTGCTGTCTTTTGGTGTACAGTCACAGCAACTGATTCCCCTTAATGAGAAACCTTATTTAGACAGCTTACAAAGCGTAATAAAGAGTAACGGAGCAAACACGGCAAAGGCAAATGCTTCTTTTCTGCTGTCCAATTATTACAGAAATATAGATTCTCTTTTAAGTAAAAAATATCTGGAAAACGGTAAAACATTCATTAAAGGCGATGACTTTCTATCTGCAAAGTATAATTTCTATGAGGCTCAGTATAACCTTGACCGAAATAAAGGGAAAGCAGCTATTTCTTATCAAAAGGCTATTAAACAATTCTCAAAATTCAAAAATGAAGAATCCGATCTCTTTCAGGCTGCAGCCTGGTACAGCTATGGAGTAACACAGAAGGACAAGGAAGGATATCCTTTTTTGGTAAAGACAATCCTTGAAAAGAGTATTCCACTGGCAAAAAAATATGAGAACAGCAGAAACCTGGGATTTTTATATACTCAACTTGCCGTGATCCTTACCTATAATGCAGAATTTAAAAAGTCTGAAGATTATAATACTAAAGCTTTACAGATTCTTGAAAAACACGATCCCAATTCTCCGGAATTATTTTTCACTTACTTAAATTTAGCCAACAATTTCTGCTATCAGGCCAAGGGAGATGAAGCTAAAAAGTTTTTGGATAAAGCCGAAACTCTTATTGAGCCTCATCCGGATTCCTCCGTTAATGCTTTTTATTATTATGGTAAAACGCTTTATTATATTACCAGACAAAAGAACCCGGAAGCCTTACCCGTTATTGAAAAAGGGATTTATTATGCTAAAAAGTTTAATCAGAATCTATTGGCACAGATGTTCTATTTCAATAAATATGACATTTTAAGAAAGTTAAAAAGATACAATGACGCAAAAAATGTTCTTGAAGATGTTTTAACAGAAAAATCCCTTGCGCTTGATCTTAACAACCGAAAAACCATTTATAAGCAGCTCTCTTCTTTACATGAGGAAATGGGCAATACTAAACAGGCTTTGATATGGGAACAGAAATATTCCAAGCTTAATGACAGTCTGAATACAGAAAATGTAAAACTGGAAATCAATAAAATTGAATCCAAGTTTAATGCTGCAGAAAAAGAGAGAAAAATAGCTACGTTAAATTCCGAAAAAAAGCAAAAAGAGCTGGAAGTTAATAAGAAAAATTCCTATTTATGGGGACTAAGCCTTTTTTTATTACTAGTCCTAAGCCTCCTGATTTTTCTTTATATCATCTTCAGAAAAAACAAAAAAATCTCTGAGCAGAAGATCAATGATATAAAACAGAAAGAAGAACTTTCCTTAACCAAAGCCATTCTGGACGGAGAAGAAAGGGAAAGAGAACGTATCGCAAGAGATCTTCACGATGGTTTGGGAGGAATGCTTGCCGGAGTAAAGATCAATTTTTCTACGTGGTCAGCCAGTCACTTAGACCCTGAAAAAGATGCAGAGTTTTACAGGATTCTTGGGCAACTGGATAACTCTGTCAGTGAATTACGACATGTTGCCAGAAACCTAATGCCTGAATCATTGCTTAATTTCGGTTTGGAAACAGCCCTGAATGATCTGTGTGAATTTTACAGCAGAAAAGATATGGACATTGATTTCCAGGCGATCAGCATTGAGAAAAATCTGCCAATCAATATTCAGCTCAATATCTACAGGATTGTACAGGAATTATTGGCTAATGCCATTAAACATGCTAAAGCCAGCAGTATTCTATTACAGTGTTCGCAGTCTGAAAAAGACTTCTTCATTACTATTGAAGACAACGGAAAAGGGTTTGAAAGCAACAGGGAACAGAAAACCAAAAGTATGGGACTCCATAACTTAAAAAACAGAGTAGATTATCTGAAAGGAAATATGGAAATCAGTTCCGACAGTCAGGGCACAACGATTAATATAGAACTCAATATAGATGGGGACTGAAAAAATAAATATTGTCATCGTAGACGATCATCCTATCGTCATCGAAGGACTGAAAATGATGCTGAGCAGCCAGCCATTCTTTAATATTCCGGAAACTTTTACTTCCGGTTCTGAAATTATCAGCTTTATTGGATCCAATAAAGTGGACATTATCCTTTTGGATATTACACTTCCGGACGCCAATGGTACAGAGCTTTGCCGGGAGATTAAAAAAATATCTCCCGATACTTCTGTCATTATGTTCAGTAACCGTTCAGAAAGAAGTATCATCATGCAGTCTATCCAAAACGGAGCGAGTGGCTATCTTCTTAAGAATACCTCTATTGAAGAATTAGTGATCTGCATTAAAGGGGCGTTATCCGGAGACATTGTTTTTTGTAATGAAACCAAACAGATCATCAGTAAACCTTCTCAAAATGAACTACCAATTCCAAGACTTACCAAAAGGGAGAAACAGATCCTACAGCTGGTAGCACAAGGGAAAACAAGCAACCGGATTGCGGAAGAGCTGTTTCTAAGTCCGCTTACGGTAGATACTCATCGTAAAAACCTTCTCCAAAAATTTCAGGCTAAAAACTCTACAGAACTCGTTAACCAGGCTATAGAGTATCATCTGATTGAAAAATAAAAAAACCGCTCCAGGAGCGGTTTTTATTTTATATAATAGTTTTATTTACGGTTCTAGGAAACTGAAAGCAACTTTGGCAACTTTGTTATCACCTTGTCCTGTAACTTTAGCAGTTCTGGCAATTTCTCCATCTATATAAAGAGTAATTGTCATTTCCGAGTTCGCCTGTGGCAACATAGCATTAGCTGCAAAATTAATCTGTGCCTGGCTTGAATTTACCCATACTTCTCCACTTGACCAGCTTTCTTTTAAAGGCTTAAGATCAGTACTGTAGGTAGTATTCTGAGCAGTTCCTATCTGAGTTACTGTAGAGATAAGTTCTCCACCTGTACTGGTTTTAGCTACAAATTGAACCACGTGATCCTTAAATTCTTCATCTTCATCTTTTTTACACGAATTTACAACAGTAATCACTGAAAATAACAAAACGAATAAAGAAGAAAGTCTAAGTAAACTTTTTAAATTGTAAAATTGCTTCATTTCTCCAAATAGATTTTTTAATGTTCCAAATATAAGTTTTTTATTAATATAAAAACATCTTTGATAAAAATTTTACAACATTTTTTTACAAAAAATATCAAATCAATAAAAAATAAAATCAAGTTAAAAAACCCAATAATACAATGTAATTCATTAATTATTAAACATAAAACATCTTTATATTTAGAATTATTTTAATACTGATAAAAACAGAATATAAATATTCATAATGATACGCTCTCAGATCAGAGATCAATCCTTGCTGTAGCCGGAAAATGATTTTCAGATTCCTCTATATGAATAATAAAAGATAGGATTTACAATGTAATTTATTAATTATATTTGCTGTATGAATTTAGATTACTTAGTAAGAGAGCCGGAAAATATTACATCTTCGACCCCTATACTTTTTATGCTTCATGGCTACGGCAGCAATGAGCAGGACCTTTTCAGCTTCAGAGAAACCCTTCCTAAAGATTGGATCATCATTAGTTTCAGAGCTCCCAGAGATACTCAGTTTGAAGGGTATTCATGGTTTGATATCAACTTCAATGATCCTGAAAACTATATTGATGTTCCTCAGGCTAAAGAATCTTTAAATTCTGCATTGGAAAGCATATTAAAAGTAATCAATCATTATGGTCTTACAGAGAGTAAAGTCCATTTGTGCGGATTCAGCCAGGGAGGGATATTATGCTATGCCCTGGCCTTAAAACACCCTGAGTTATTTACAAATGTTGCCTGTCTGAGTGCTTATGCGGAAGAAAAGATTCTGGACGGAATTGTAAAGGACAAAAAGAAACTGGAAAAACTGAGATTTTTTGTATCCCATGGTACGGATGATGCTGTAATCCCTCTGGAATGGGGAAGAAAATCGGCTGAGTTACTTTATGATCTTAACTGCTACTTTACATTCAGAGAGTATATGAGTGGGCATGGTGTGAATCAGAAAAATTATATGGATCTAATGGATTTTTTCTCTAAATAAGCAGAATTCATTTTTTTAGATAAATTCAACACAAAACAACAATTCATTGTAGTTTATATAAACATTCCTGTATTTGGAATGTTTTTTTTATTACAATAAAGATAAATTCAGTAAATTCAGTAAATGAAACTAAAGCTTCTTTTACTGGGTTTATTATTAGGTATTTTTATTAATGCCCAGGACACTTTCAGGCTGATCAATACCAACAAAACGGTTATTCCTTTTCAGCTTATCAATAATCTGATTTTCATTCCTGTCAATATTAATGGAGCTGACCTTACCTTTATGCTGGATACGGGAGTAGCAGAAACCATTCTGTTCAGCCTGAATAATAAAGAAATTAAACTGGAAAATGTTGAAAAAATAAAATTCTCAGGCCTTGGAGGAAGTTTAAGTATCGATGGGTTAAAGTCTGAGCGTAATCTTGCCAGAATCGGTGATCAGATCATTAATACTTCCATGTCTATTTACGTGATCCTTGATGAGGAATTCAATATTTCTTCCCATGTTGGAATCCCCGTAAACGGTGTTATCGGCTATCATTTTTTTAAGGACCATCCTATCGCCATCGATTATATTTCTAAAAAAATAACGGTCTACGAAAATATAGATTCTTTAAAAAAGAAGATCAGAAAGTTTGATGAAGTCCCGATCAGCATTGAAAAAGATAAACCTTATCTTATTGCTGATGTAGAAATGACCAATGAAAAGAAAGGCTCAAAACTGCTGATCGATCTTGGAAACAGTGATGCCATCTGGCTCTTCCCTACTCTTATCAAAGATTTTGTTTATAACAGACCTAATATTGATGATTTTCTCGGCCGTGGATTCAATGGAGATATTTATGGTAAAAGAAGCAGAATTCATAATTTTTATATCAACGATTTTAAGTTTGCCAAACCTCTTACAGCAATGCCTGATGAATTCTCCATTCAGCATGTGAAATTGGTAAAAGACCGGAAGGGTTCTGTAGGTGGCGAAATCATGAGACGGTTTTCCATCATTTTTGATTATGCTAACAATAAACTATATTTGAAGAGAAACAGAAATTTTGATGATCCTTTTCATTTTAATATGAGTGGACTGGATTTCAAACAGGATGGACTGGAATGGCAAAAGGACAGAGTTAAAATTGAAACCCAAACAATGGGTCATACAGATAATACGAGTAATGCCACCGAAGTATATAAAGACTCCTTTCAGTATAAATTCAGTCTGAAACCCATATTTTCTATTGCTGGGATCAGAAAAGATTCGCCAGCTTATGAAGCAGGGTTAAAAAAAGATGACAGGATCATCAGCATCAATGGAAATAAAACTTCAGAAATGAAACTTGAGAGCATCCTTGAGATCATGAAATCATCTGAAGGACGAACCATCACCATGATTATTCAAAGACAGGAAAAAGAAATGACTTTCCGTTTTAATTTGGAGGACCCGATTCCTTATCAAGAATAAATAGTATGACAACCGAAGAAACCACCTTAGACAGAATAAGAACCCGCCCGAGATTTAAGATGTTTACCCATCTTACCAAGGAAGAGTATGCTGATAATCTGAAAAAATATCTCGCCGAACATAAAAGTGAATTCTCCGGCAATATCAATAAGGAAGTGGCTACTATCTGGGTGGAAACGAAGTATGATAATTATTGGAAACCCCGCCTTGCCCTCCGTGTTGAAATGGAAGATGATGAAACAGTAATACGCGGAATTTTTGGCCCCAGCTCTGCAGTCTGGACATTCTTTATGTTCCTTTATTTTACCTTTTCCATTTTCTGGATGACCTTCTTTACCATGTATTACGTAGAAAAACAAATAAAAAGCGCTGAATACCCTTGGGCACTGAGCGCTTCTTTTGTCATGTTATTTTTTATTCTTCTTACTTATATTGCTGCAAGGTTCGGGCAGCATAAAGGGAAAGATGAAATGCTTAAATTAAGACAATTTGCTGAGGAATCCACTTTACAGTTTGAGAAGAAGATTATTTAGACAAAGTATCTGTAGGTCTCTCATTCTGAATTGGAGTTGCCATTGCTTTGGCCGTTTTAATAGAATCAGCTACTTTTTCTCTGTTGGCTTGTTCCTTCAGCATTTTAGGAACATCCGGTTCCAACAATTTTGTCAGCTCTTCTACAGAAATGTTATTGGCATTAGGATCATCAAGAAGTTTTTTCCATGGTCTTCTTCCGCCCCAGTTATAGTCACCAAATACCATTACTGCAGTACCTCTTGCTTTTGTAGTGGCCCCACCGGGATTCAGGATCCAGGTATCAGCATAGGAATACAGCCACTGGGCATCTTTTCTTAATAATCTTAAGCAAGAGTGTGAAGCCGGATATCCCGGAAGTGTATATTCATGCCATCCGATACCACCTATATTGTGGATATTAAAGTTATAAGGAAGTTTCCATTCACTGCTGACTGTAGAAATAGAGAGTTTCTTTTTCCAGTTGGCAAAAGTAAGACCTCTTGTGGTCTGTGCTGCTTTTTTTCCCATACTCGTTGGCCCCCATTTTACAAGACCTCCATTGGAGTACACAGCATAAGCCTGAATAGGATATGAAAAAATCACAAATTTTTTCACACCGCTTAATACATCAAGCTGCATGGGAAACGGCGAATATGCCATCAGAGTAGTATCTATTTTCGCAGGAACCACCAGCGTATCGGCATTCCATTTGCTTTTAGAATCCAGCCTGTTTAAGGCTAAAATAGCAGTACGTTCCTTCTCATTATATTTTTTACTGAATTCCGCATATACAGAATCCCTCATTTTCTTGTCTTTTGGAAGGGCAAAGGCATTATAAAAACCATTCTCCTGCATCATTGGCGGAGCTGATTCTTTTTTTACCACAGGTACTGAATCTTTTTTTATAGAGTCTTTTTCTGCTTCAGGAGTCTCAGAAGCAGAAACGGTATCTTTAAAAGTATCGCTTATCTTTTCTATTTCTTTCTTACAGGAAACAAGAAATACTGCACAGAAACAGGCGTATAGAAATGATTTTTTCACAGATATGTTCTTCATAAATAAAACAGGTCATTTAGTTTGGCTACCCAGTACAAATATCAGACCTAAAATTGAATCCTAAAAGACATTCTGAAAAATACCGTAAAAAAACGGTGTCTAATAAGTTTTATCTACAGTAATTTATTGGTTTTAGCATAAGATAATGCTTCTGCAATATTGCTTACTCCAATTTTTTCAAAAAGTTTTTTCCGATGAAATTTCACCGTATCTGCCGTAATAAAAAGCTTGTCAGCAATTTCGCTGATCGTATGACCACTGGTATGCAGGCTTAAAATCTCATATTCGCGTGAGGACAATTTTATCTTTTCACTTTTCTCCCATTTATCTGCTGTGAGATCATACTTCCAGACTTCATCGGAGCCTTCTCTGCTAAGTACTACATTCCCGGAGGAAGTATTATTAGAAAGGGAAACAGCACATAGAGCCTTCCACACCTGTCCGTCTTCAGTAAGGAACATAGGGGCAAGTTTATGATTCACCAGGATCATATTCTTTTTGCTATTGATAAGATAAAAGTCATAGGAAATGGAATACAGCTTCCTGTCCTCTATAGGAATCTTATCATAAAACTTAAATCCTGCTTCATTGATCTTAATCAGCATTTCCACATCTTCAGGTTTTACATTCTGAAAATAGAATGCATACCCCAGATTTTTTACTTCTTCTGACGTTTTCCCACATAAAAAAAGAGGATTTTCTGAGACATATTCAAACCCTTTAGTTTGATAGTTGATGACATACAAACTCTGGTATGTGGTTCTGGCAAGTGCTTTTATAGCCTCCAGATAATCACCACCCTGGCTTAAATCAATGTCAGCATCTTTACTGACCTCATTTTTTTCGTTGAAAAACCTGTTAATCTGTTCCATATTTTTTAAAAGCGTTCTTCACTACTACACTAAAGGATAGTTTTTAGCTTTCATCCCACAAATCTACACAAAAGTGTAGCGATTCTCAAAATACCGTGATATACATTTGCAAATGATTTGCATGATTGTACCTTTTTCAGAACCGCATCATCAGGATGAGTCTGAAAAACATCACATACAGCCTATCAAAAAACACCAACTTTTGTCATCAATAACCATGATATAGAAGCTGCAGAAATTCGGTCCAAACAAAGTTGATTCGTCAAGTTTTTATCGTAAAATAACTCAGACAATGACACCTAATTCAGACTAAATATTAAATAATTGACCGAATAGAAACAGCTCAAAAGATCAGCCTTTTAAACAGCATAAATCTCTGCTTTAAATTACAAACTGATCAGCACACCATATCACTGATTTTTACTATTACTGTCCTATCAGACAGTAATTTTTTTTTATATAATATTCACCTTTTCAATTCATAATCCAAGAAAGAGATCCCATTATCTCTATGACTGAATTTTATGATTGAAATAAAGAGTTCCAAATCTCCAATAATAAAAAATCCAAATTGCAAACCAGGGCAGATTCGTAATCAGAAAAAACAGAATATCCTCTCCATTGATTTTTTGTCCTTCCGTAATCATAAAGAAATAATAGATGATAAAAAGAATCGGAAGCAAAAACCAACACAGAAACGTTTTCATTTTGCTATGAAAAGATCTTAAAAGTGAAAACAGACTACTGAATGAAACAATACTTAAAAATAAAATCCAGATAATCACCAGACCATAAGCCAAACCACTCATATCACAATTTCTTGGATGTTCCCCCATCTCGGGTTTAGTAAGGTTCATAAATATAATGAGAAGAATGGTTGAAATAATGGTTGAGAAAAACCAGGTCTTCAATACTGATAATAATATGAACTTCTTTTTTGACATCAAATTCTGCTTTAAATGCTAAAGTAATTATAACTATTCAATTTTACAAAATATACCTGATTGTTTTCTGACTGATATTTAATAATTTGTTAAAGATACCATACCCATATTATCTATAATTTTGACAAAATATCAGTTATCATGTTATACATCATTATGGTAGTTGTACTACAGGCACTTATCACCCTAACCCTATTACTCTATCTCATTAAAAACAGGGAATCTGTCCTGAACATGCTGATACTGTATATCGGAGTGGTTGCATTGGATATGGGATATGAATATTTCATTATTCAGAGATTCGGCTATGAGTCTGTTCTTTATGAAATTCCTGGAAGTCTCCGGGTTTTTAAAGGGCTTATTTTTTTATATATTACTACTTATTTAATTCATGCCAAATGGAGAGACAAGCTTAAATATCTGATTGTTCCTCTTACATTAATTGTTGTTCATCATGCCATTGCCTTATCTGCAAAAATCTTTGATCTGTCCTGGGCAGATATTGCTATCAGGTCATACCAGGCTTATTTTACTTATTATAGCTATTATTGGGTAGCATGTCTTATTACCTGTATTTATTTTCTTACAAAATACCGTAAAAGCATCACTCATCCTGTGGCCAGTAATTTCCGTTATCTGGTCTGTTATGTATTAATGGGTGTACTGGTTTTCTGGACGGTTTATCAATTGGACTGGGATACACTAATCTATCAGAAGGTCTACAGTCTTCTATTTCTTTTCCAGTTTGGATGGATTTTGTACGTTTATATTTTAACGTACCAGCACAGGCTGCTGGAACAGCAAAATACATCTCCCTTTCAGATTCCCAAAGAAACCTATCAATATAAAGACCTCTCAAAAATAGATTTTGACACATTACAAAATGCTATTATCTCTTTTTATAAAGAAAGTGATATCTATCTGGATGAAGAATTTACTTTGGATCAACTTTCCAGCCATTTAAAAATAAGTAAAGCAGATCTAAGTCTTACTTTTAATAAGCACCTCAGCACCAATTTCCATGAGTACACCAACAGAAACCGGATTCAACATTTCAAACAAATCTTATCAGAGGATCCGTCTGCCAGTGTCATTGATCTTGCTTTTCAATGTGGTTTTAAATCCAAATCAACTTTTTATAAGTATTTTAAAAAGGAATTTGATTGTCTTCCTTCTCAGCTTATTCACTAATTTACAATTATTTAATATTAACAACCCATTGATTTACAATACAATTCACCTCGAACTCAGCAGAATTGGTTGTCTTAAATTTAAATGAACTAAAACTTTTTGATGAGCCGGCATCTTTGTAAAAATTTCACTAAGATGTCACGAGAAAGTCTTTTTCTAACAAAAGCAGCATTTTTTCTTTTAGGCCCTTTAGCCTTTGCACAGACCTCAGTTCACGGAACTGTAATAGACAGTCAGGGAAATCTTCCCAATGCCCTGGTTTACATTGAAAACAGTGGTCAAAAGGTTACTTCCGATACCGACGGATCCTTCATTTTGAATAATGTTCATGATGGCAGTTACAGGCTTGTTGTAGAATACAAGGGCTATGATACTGTTTACATTCCTTTCAATGTAACAGACAAAAAAGAGGTAGATCTTGGATTGGTTAAGTTTGGAAGTAAGCCTAAAGAAAACAGTATTCAGGAAGTAGTGGTCACCAGTGTTTACAAAGCCTCACAAGCCAGAGCCATTACAATGAAGAAGAACTCCAACACCATCACAGAAGTGCTTTCTGCCGATGCCATTGGGAAACTTCCGGATCGTAATGCAGCAGATGCGGTACAACGGATGCAGGGAGTATCTATTGAACGCGATATGGGTGAAGGACGCTTTGTAGCGGTAAGAGGAACTCCTATACAATGGACAGCTTCTACTTTAAATGGTAATAGAATGCCTAGCGCAAGTGGTGACAATGCCAACCGTGGAGTTCAGATGGATATCTTCCCTTCAGAACTTATCCAGAATGTTCGTTTATCTAAAGCCCTAACTCCGGATCTGGATGGTGATGCCATTGGCGGAAATGTAGATTTTATTACCAAAACTTCCCCCAATAAAGAAACTTTAGCCATCAGTATGTCTTCCGGATATGTTAACATGTCGAAATCCCCAACGTACAACTCTTCCATTGTTTATGGCAACAAAATTACCAACAAACTGAAATTTATTTCTTCGGCCGTGATTTGGGAACGTTCTACTGCCATAGATCAGATGAGAAATATTTTTAACTATGGTTTGAAAGACAAAACAGCCTCCTACTCTATCAATCAGCTTCAGCTCCGTGATTACCTGGCAAACCGAAGGACATTGGGCTTTAATCTGGGACTGGATTATGAGATAAACAGCAGGAATAAATTATATTTTAAAGGTTTATACAGCCAATATAAGGATGGGCAGTCCGTAAGGGAAACCTATTTTAATTTTGATAATAAAAATGTAACCCTTCAGGCCCGTCATGCAGATTATCTCACAGACCTCTATTCTATGCAGCTGGGTGGAAATCATCAGGAGGGACAACGTTTGGAAATAAACTGGTCTTTATCCAAAGCCCGTTCAGAGTTCAGATTCAATTCTCCGGAAAAACTTGACAGAAATGAGAGAGGCTATCCTATGGTCAATTTTGTACAGCCAATGACCTATGGAAATCTTTCTGCAGATGGAAGAAAATATATGGCAATGGATGCTCCTGATGGCATCGGAGATACCGGAAGCTACATCTTACCTTATAACCAACAGGTTATAGCAGCGGATAAACTGAAATTAAATCAGGTTATCCTCAGTCAGAATCACAACAGTGAAACAGACCTTAGAGGACAGCTAGATTTAAAATATAAAATATCCGATAATTTTGAACTTAAATTCGGGACAAAATATAACAATAAGAATAAAAATGTAGACAGTTCTTTACTGGTATGGATGCCTAAATCCGCACTTGGAATTCCCGGAGCTCCGGTAACTTTTATGAGCCAGCTTGAACGCGAAGCATTCCCATATAAAGGAGGTTTTATGAATCCTCTTGGAAATCCTTACAATCCTGTTATCATGGATCAGATTACGAACGGACAGATTGATCAGATGTACAATCCCGGTACACAGAATAGTTTAGGACTGATGCAGGTAAGCAGTAAAGACAGCAGTTCCAATATCACCAGCTCTTACCGCGGAACCGAAAACGTATGGGCTGCTTATATGATGGGAACATGGAAAGTGACCGATCAGCTTCAGATACTGGGAGGTTTCAGAAATGAATACAATGATATTACGTTCTGGGGTAAAAAAGTAGTTTCGGATAAGGATCATAAAACGGAAGATATTAAAGACAGTAAAACATACAATGTTATACTTCCCATGGTCAATATGAAATGGAATATCAACAGTAACCGTATTCTAAGGCTGGCTTATACCCGTTCCTTTGCAAGACCTGATTTCAATGACCTGAATCCGGGAACCATCGTCAATGATATCACTAACACCATCACTCAGGGAAATACTAAACTAGATCCTACATTTTCCAACAACTTTGACCTGATGTTCGAGAACTACTTTGGAAAACTGGATCTGATTACCGCCGGAGTATTCTATAAAGACATTACCAATCTCATTTATAAAGATCAGTCAGTGGCAGATATTGGAGGCAGAACCTACACCTTTACCGCTCCTAAAAACCTTGAAGGAGCAAAACTGTTCGGTTTTGAGTTGGGGATCTCCAAACGTTTTGAAAACTTACCCGGATTTTTGAAGAATCTAGGTTTTGAAGGGAATTATACCTATATCTCTTCCAAAATGAATATGCCGATTTATGAAAACGGACAGCAAACAGGAACCATGTCCACTACAATTCCTAATCAGGCGAAACATATCTTCAATACCATCTTATTTTATGAAACCAGTAAACTGATGTTTCGTGTTGCCGGTAATTACAAAGGTAATTATGTAAGCGAGATTAGAGCTGCTGCAGGTGCAGATCATTATCAGTATTTTGATAAAAACTTCACTGTAGATCTTTCTACTTCATACAGTATTTCAAAAAATGTCCGGTTATTTTTAGAGCTTAACAATATTTTCAATGAACCCAACCGCTATTATATGGGAACTAAAGACCGTGTAGAAAATATGTCCTACTCAGGGATGCGTGGACAAATGGGATTCACTTACAATTTTTAATCAAAAAATTTATTCATCAATGAAAAAGTATATCTATGGAGCTGCATTTTGTATGACAGCATTATTACAGGCACAGAACCAATGTCAGAATCCAAAGATCAATCAACTGCAGATTGTGGGAACACATAATTCATATGCTCAGCCTGCAGACTCCAAAGTTTTGGATATGGTAAGCCCAATCATTAAAGGGATGATGCAAAAATATGACAGTATGATGTCTGAAGAACAGAAAGCAAAGTTCAAGGAATATCATCCTAACGGAATGGATATCCAAGAAGGTTTGAACTATAACCATCCTGATTTTACAGAACAGCTCAATGCCAATCTGCGCGGCCTGGAAATAGATGTTTATTATGATCCGGAAGGCAACAGGTTCAGCCATCCCGCCTCATATGAAGCTTTAAAATCAAAAGGAGTAACAGATTTAGCTTCTTTTAATACCAAAGGATTGGATCAGCCTGGATTTAAGGTGTTGCACATGGCTGATATTGATTTCAGAACCCACTATCCTACTTTAAAAGATGCCCTTACAACACTTAGAACATGGTCGGATCAACATCCCGGACACACCCCTGTCTTTATGATGATTGAAGCAAAAGATTCAGGGTTTCCTATTCTTGAAAACAGTACAAAGGTTTTAGCATTTGATAAAAAGGCTTATGATGATCTGGATGCTGAAATTGTAAAATATTTGGGAAAAGATAAGATCATTACCCCAATACAGGTTCAGGGAAAATACAACACCTTAAAAGAAGCAGTCACCCATAATAACTGGCCAAAACTGAATGACAGCAAAGGGAAATTCATCTTTATGCTGCTGCCGGGAAGTGCAGGAACCTTGTCATCTAAAAACAATCCTTATCTTATAAACGGCTCACTGAAAGAAAGAGTGATGTTTCTGAACAGTGAACCTGAGGATTCTTTCGCAGGATTTATATTAAGGGATAATGCCATTGTAAGACAAAAAGAAATTCAGAAACTGGTAAAACAGGGATATATGGTAAGAACAAGATCAGATATTGAAACCTATGAAGCCAAGGTTAATGATTTTACACGATCTAAAGCAGCCTTCAGTAGCGGAGCACAAGTAGTTTCCACAGATTTTTTCCGTCCGGGAAACACTTATGGTACTCCTTACTTTGTACAGCCTCCTCAAGGAAAAGACTTCCTTGATAACCCTGTCAACAGCTCATGTAAATAAAATTAAAGCCAGCTCTGTTTCCAGAGCTGGCTTTTTTCAATGTTTTATGCTGATCTTTTACACTTTATTTTTATCGTAAATCACTTTTCCTTCTTTAATGGTTTGAAGGACCTTAATGTCTTTAATTTTCATCTTACCCTCTTTTAACGGATTTTTATCCAGAATGACCAGGTCTGCAAGCTTATTTTTCTCCAAAGTTCCTTTAGTAGCCTGTTCCATATACTGAATAGCCGGATGTATCGTAATAGCCTGAAGCCCCTGATAAGGAGTAACACACTGATCCTGACCTATTGGTACATTATCAGATGAAATTCTATTGACTGAGGACCAAAGCACCATCATCTGATTCAATGGAAGAACCACAAAGTCTGTATGATTGGTTGGCTTTAACCCCAATCCTATCGCATCTTTCATTGGACTCATATACGCAGCCTGCTTAGCTCCTCTGTTTTTAATATGTGCATCAGCAAAGTAGTATGTATGCAAGCTATAAAATGAAGGTAAAATTTTATATTCCGGATATTTCTGCAACTGCTTGTTGTTCACAAACTGAGAATGTATCATTGTCACATGCCTCTCTTTTCCAAGGTCATGTTTGGCTACCATCTCATGAGCTTTCAGAAAGGTAGCAATCGCAGAATCCCCATTAGCATGAAGATTCAGAGGAACTTCCATTTCATACACCATTCCAACCATAGCATTGATTTCGGCTTGTGAAAAAGTAAGTTCTCCTGTCCAGTTTTTGTCATCTTTATTACTAGGGCTTCCGGTAAGATAAGGGTCCTTAAAGAAAGCTGTTTTACCTTGAGGTGAACCGTCTATTGTAATTTTAACGCCTCCTATTTTAAGGTGATTATCATATTTCAACCAATCTTTTTTAGGGTATTTTGCCAGAATAGATTTCAAATCTCCAATAAAGGGAAATGCAATAATATCAATCATATTCACATTTGCTTTATTAGCATTTTTCATAATTTCCAGGTCATTAAATTTGGTAGCTCCATCATGAGCTGTTGTAATACCAGCTTCTGCATACAACATCTGACCTCTTTTTGACCACGCAATCTGCTGGTCCGGACTAGGTTTCGGTAAATTGTCAAAGATTGGTAAATAAGCAGTTTCCATAATTAAACCATAAGGTTCACCATTGCTGTCCCTTACAATCACACCTCCTTTTGGAGTTGGAGTATCTTTCGTGATATTAAATCTTTTAAGAGCTTTAGAGTTTAATACCGCCCCATGCATTGAAATATGTCCTACTATAACAGGATTATCCGGAAAGGCCTTATCCAAATCATCCCTGTTCAGCAATCTTCCATCCGGCATTTTTGTATCATCATAACCATACGCCTGAATAAGAGAATCTTTAGGAATGTTCCCTTTATCCTTAAGCTGTTTTATGGTGGCAATAATTTCATCTACATTATCACCTTTTCCATCAGTAATAGGCTTAGGAGAAACATTTGCCTGATCTGATACCGTTAAAGAATTGATGTAATGACTATGAGCATCAATAAAGCTAGGCATTAGAGTTTTTCCTTCAAGATCTGCCAATTTTGCGTCCGGAGCCTGTTTTTTTGCTTCCTCCAAACTGCCTATATAAGCAATTTTCCCATCTTTAATCCATACCGCTTTAGCATAATTTGGAGTATCTCCTGCCATCGTGAGGATATCGCCCCCGAAATAGATAACGCCATTACCTGTAGCTTCCGTAATGTCTTTGTACGTAGTGGTTGAGTTCTTACAGGAGATTAAACCGGCAAGAGCAATACTCAACAGAAAAAACTTAATCTTTTTCATGTCAATTTTTGATTTTTGTTATTAGTTTTTTATTATTAAACCGTCCCACTATCAGGACTAATTTTTTAAACAATAAAGAATCACCTCACAATCAATATCATACAGGAGGCTAGTATCATCAATTTATTTGAGAGTTTTCCGTGAAAGTATTTGAGAATGATAAAAAAGAAAATGATATTGCCGATCCTACAATCCAGGGTGATCTTTTCTTAGTTTAAAGCTGGTCTGATTTTTAAATTTAATTAAACACAGATCTACAAATTCCTTTCCATGGAACTTTCACTCTTAACGGCTAAGCAATATTTACAAAAATAAAAGAAATTAAAAGATAAATTTAAAATAATTTGTAGAATTAATTACAAATATTAATAGAAATAATTTTATATGATTAAAATAATCACAATACAACAAACGATTTAAAATCCTTATTATTCAAAAATTCATAAAACCGATACAAATAAAAAAAGTCTTCCGATGATAGAAGACTTTCTTTTTCTTTTGATAAGTATTGTCCGGAATTTTCCGTGGAAATCTATTATCCCGGAATATCTGAACCTTTTCTGCTAATCATCATTCTTGTCGCCAGAATATGTTCGCAAGGTCCTTGTCTCAAACCGTTTGCTTTATAAAAGCTGCATTGGCAGTTTCCATCTGTTAAACGTTGGTCTTTATCGACAAAAGCTTCCGTTTTGTGAGTGAAATTATTCTCTTTGATCGTTCCTCGAATATTGAGAACATCATTTTTCACACTGTAATCTATTTTCACCTTCCCTTCTGAAATCAGTTGATCTGCTTTTTCTTCTAACGGGCTGGAGAAGCGAAGCTGTTTCATATCCAAAGGTTCCTGAGTCAGTTCACGAACTCTGTACAATCCCGAATTAAGATCATAAATAACCCTTCCCGCCTGTGTATATGAGGTAAGTGAAGCTGAAATGGTAGCAGTATCAAGATCTAGTTTTTTGGAAAGATCAGTAGTTGTTCCAAACCATGTTTCCTTTAAGGCATTGAAAACTTTTTCCTGTGTCAGTAAATCTACATGACCTCTTGGAGCCATCAGATCAAAATTTCCAGCTCGGCTCCAGTCATTGGTTGTCCAGCCTGAAAGTCCCAGTGTAAAGGACATGTCTCCAAGATCTGCAATATAAAATGAAGGCAGCCCATTTCCCAGCAAAACCACTCTGAAATTTTGAGCGATAGGAATTAATCTTTCCAGAATCAGCAGCCTTCTTCTCCCCCAGATTCTGATCGTCTTGCTTTCCGGTCCTTTATAAATAGAGCGGTGAAAGGTTAAAACTTCATACCATGGCTCAAAAACGGCCTGAATAGGTTTTCCAGGCTCAAGAATAAAACGCAGTGCTCTCGGCCCTTTTTTCTCTTTAAACCTTCTTAGATACTGACAAATACTGAAAATATCCATCGGATGAAGATCAAAAGTGGTGGCTGGTAAAGTCATTGCAGAGCTTACCTGTAAAAATCCACGAACCCAGGAATCAGGTAAATCTATTTTTTCTTCTTTGTAAACTTCTTCATTTGTAGTAAGCGCTTCAAACCCTGAAGGATCAATTTTAAACTCGGTATCCTTATAATCTCTTATCTTTTGGAACTCATTATAAAGTGCAGCTGAATAATCGATATTGGTGGTTCCACATTTGAATTCGTTGATTTCTGTGAAAACATTATAGCTGCTGCTCAGTTTTCCGTAAGTGGATTCGTCCTGACTGAAACATTCAAAGAAAACTTCATCAGGATGTACCGTAATAACAGGATCAAGAACAAACCAAGCATCTTTATCTTTTTGATACAGATAATCAAAGTAAGCCTTTTTCGCAATATTGAAAGGACCTAACACCCTGTTTTTTTCTTTATAAACATGATCCAGCTCTCCTCTTACTTCGGCCATTCTTTTCCGGACTTCTTCTATCTGAAATTCTGCCATATAATCACTCAGCCAAAGTTTTTCCTGTTCTGCAACCCATTCTCTGTATTCCTCTCTATCCTTTGGTTTAAAACGAAGATCGGAGACCACTACATCATGCAAAGCTGAAATCGCTTCCCTGAAAGGTATTTTTTTATTGAGCTTACCCACAAAAAATGTAGGGTCTCTTTGCAGATCAGGTGAAAAGCTCATCTGCGTACTCGTTGCAGAGTTGGTAACTGCGGTATCTTTATGAAATTTATAATCGAATTGCATGGCTTAAGAGATTAATTGAAGATGAACATTCAGTTGAGGATAAATCATTTTCAGCTCAGAAATAATATTGATGCATTTAGCTTTATCCTGAATGGCTGTTGTTGCTGATAAATCGTCTAAAATTTTACTGACAATTTCTGCCGATTCCGTATTTTTTCTTCCTTCTTTTTCCAGAAAAGTAAAAATCCTGTTTTTGGCAGTTCGCGCCCGGTTTACCCTTGAAAGTACAGAACGGAAGTAAAATTCCAACTCTTTAAGTTTTTCAGCATTATCTGTTGCATATTCTTCAAGATAAGAAGTCAAAAAAAGCTGTATGTTCTGGCTCGGATGTTGGCTCAATTTTGTAAGATATTCCAATCCCTGTTCTTTTTTGAAGAATTTCATAATGAGATTTTTACCGAAAGTTTCTACATCAGGACGTACAGAATCTGCAATTCCTACTAAGCAATCGGTATCCCAATCTTCTTCTGTGAATTCGGTTTGGAAGAAGTGAAAAGCAAACGCTCTGCTGTCATCCCATTTTGCATCCAGAATTCCCAAGGCATGATTCCGGTCTGATTTGATTCTTTCCACATTATTTTTATAAAAACTCCAGGACCACTGTCTTATTGCCAAAAATTCGTGATTGGCCAGAGCTATAACCTGTTTTAAGGTGAATCTACTGTCATCATTTACTTTTTTAAGCAACTCGAAACCGAAAAGCTGATTTTTTACACTGTTCGCAAACACTAATCTGATCATCCATTTTACAGGAATATCGTTCTTATATTTCAGAATCATTTTATCCAGATAATCGCGGAATAACTGATGTGAATTTTCAAATTTCTGTTCGGCCATCAATACATCAAACAGTCTTCCAATGGTCTGCTGCTGAATTTCAGGCTGGGACTCAAATCGATCATTCAATGAAAGAACACTTTCTGTAACTTCCTTGTAACCAGAAGAAAGCAATTGAAGGATTTGCGGCCAGTTTTTCCCGATCTCTTCTTTCGGATATTGCTGCAAAAGGCTAATCCCGTTTTGTCTGATGGATTCATTTTCATTATTTAACAGCAGCTCAATAATTGAAATTGGGATTTCTGTAACAGGATATTTCTGGGACTTGGAAAGCAGAATTTCACTGGCTAAAAACCTGTTGTTATTCAACGGAGAAGTCAATAATTGGGCAATAATATCCCAACTGATCTCAGAAAAATTAGAAGAAGCCGTTATCTTGAGTTTTTTTGTAGCTGCTTCCGCGATTTCATCGTTTTCCTCGTTATTTTCCAGAGCAATCAATTGTATGATTACTTTTCCAAGCACAGCTTTTTGCCTGTCTTCCGATAAAGATGCTTTTTGAAGTAAATTATTAATAAATTCATTGGACTCTTTTCTTGAATTCATCACCAGAATGGCCATAAAATCTATAGAGGAAAGAAAATATTGTGTATTATTTTCTATGTTCACTTTCGCCCAGTTTCTTGCTTTTTCATTTCCGGAAACTAAAACCTGTGCTACAAAGCTTTCTTTTTGTCTTAATTCCGTTTCTCTTTTCTCCAAAGCATCAAACCCTAAATTTTGAGGATATTTTGAAGACTTATTAAGCAATCGGATCATCATTTCAGGTTCTATTTTCGACAGCAGATTTTTATAATCCGGATGAACAGAAAGATTTTCATACGCAAATCTCATTACCCTATTCATTTTTCCCTGCATCAAAAGCTGAATGTAAGCTTCAGGCATTTCATCCCAAAATTCAGGATAAAGTTCAGACCTTGATGAGCTTACCTCAGGTTGTATTACAGCTTCTTCCTGTATAGATTGAGGATCTGTCTGCTTTTCTTTATTGGAACCAAAAATATTTTTAAATGTATTGATGATATTGTCTAAAGCTCCATCCTGTTTTTTAACAGAAGAGTCTTCTGAAGAAACCGGGTTGCTATTTGTTACTGATTCTATTTTTGTTACCTTATTTTCCTGATAATAATAATCTGAGCTCCAGAACTCTTCTTTTTTTAAATAAAACTGAAGCCTAGAATCCATTTTACGGGTTCTATCGTTCCCGAAAAGTATCGTAGTAAGCAATAATGATTGATAACATTCAGGGAAATCAACTACAGTGTAATGATACCTACTGCTTTGCCAGTCATAAGTCCCATATACGCTTAAAGGCCTTCTGTTGGCAGAAGTATAATCCTCATCAGAATACTGGATAAGAGCATTTACAGCAAACCTTAAATATTTTTTTGCTTCATTTTGTTTTCCCAACTCTTTTAAATAGAAAAAACCATTCTTCTGGAAATAAAGTTTGGTGAAGTTTGAAAATGCCAATCGGCTTTCATTATGGGAAAGCTCTTTTCTTACGTTAATATAATCTCCGAACTGATAGAAATATTGAGTCTGATTCCACGATTCTTTATCCAGACTGGCCGTTCTGTTGAACGTTGGCGTTTTCTTTTCGAATAAAAATGAAAGCATTCCCAGAATCTGAGCATCATCTCTGAAACGTGCAAGCTTGTATATGGCCCGGATATTTCTAAAATAAGGTGCTTCAAACGGAATCTGCCACATTACGTTTTCAATGATTTCAACCAAAGAAGGATAAGCTTTTGATAAAAGATAAAGAGAAACCAGCTCATCTATTTTTTCTTTTTTGGAAAATTTTTCAGTGTAATGCTTTTTCAGACTTTCATAGTCTCTTTTATCAATAGCGTATCGAATTTCAGATGGTAAGCTTTCCAGTAATTCTGAAACATTTTTTTCAAGCTCCGAACCTTCATTAATTGTTAAAAGAGCATCAAAAGCAACATTTTTGATGTATTGTTTATGTCTTGTACTGTGTGCAATGCTGTGAAGCAGTTCGGAAGCCTGAACAATTTTCAATCTTCTGATGGCAAAAATAGAAGCGTACAGCTGCATTTCATCCCCTTTTGTTGCCAATTTCAGAATGTAAGGAGTGGCTTCTTTGATTTCCATTTGAGCTGCTTTCCAGATGACACGGGAAGTTTTCCATTCTGTTTTGAAAGAATTAATACCCTGTATGGCATCCTCCAGACGCTTCAGCATAACCCCTTCTTTGGAATCCACATTCAGTGTTTCCAGTGAAGGAAGCTCTACGAATACTTCTACTTCAGACTGATATCCTTTATTTCTTTTTTCTTTTTCGAGTTGGTCAAAAATATTCCCTGCCTTTTCTATGGAAACAAATTCAGGGGTTTTAGTTCCTTCTTTCAATGCAGCTCCTCTTCTTCCATAGCGGAAATTGACAATGAAGGCATCGGGATTAATTTCACAAAGATCGATTTCGTAAACTTTATCTGATTTTCCCTCGTGGAAGAAGAGCTTGGTTTGTTTGATGATTTTCATCTATCTTATGGATTAAGATGTTGTTATTATGTATTGAATTCAGGCTAAAAAATATTCCACCAATCGGTTTTGTCTTCTTTTGGTGCTATTATTTTTTCTTTAATTTCGGAAACTTCAATTACTTCTACCTTTTCAGGAATTGCTTTTCCGGTTTCTACAATCGGTTTGCCGTGTTTTGCAATGATCATGTTTAATTTTTCTCTGAAAATTAACGCCTTTGAAGGATTTACCATATTAATAAAATTGATATACCCTTCAATGGCATTGATCAGATGAAATGCTTTTCCCCAGGTTTGGTTTTGCCATCCATTGACTTCAATATTGTGTAAAAGGGCTCTGAATTTTCTCAGTTTATTCCTTTCCACATTCAGTTTTTCATTCACCACGATTCCCGTTACCTTTTGCTGATGCTTTCTCCTCATGATGTGAAGCTTATCAGGATGAACCGTAAAGTTTTCGTCTTTGATTATCTGTTTTACAAAGTATAAAAGCTTATTAATGTTTTGTTCATTATCATCATTGGTAGAAAAAGTGAGATCATCTGCATAGCGTGTATATACAAATCCTAATTTCAGTGCTAAGCCCTGCAATCTTTTATCCAGCTTATAAGCAATACTATTACTGATTGCCGGACTTGCAGGGGAACCTTGAGGCAGAAACCGGTCTCCTTTATGTACAAAGTATTTAACACCATCAAGCAGAGCTTCTTCTGTATGAGCATGGGTACAAGCTAATGCAAAAATAGTTGCCAGCTGTTCTGAATACCCAAGTTTAACAAATAAGCCTTTCACTCTTTTATAGCTGATTGACGGAAAAAAATCCTGAAGATCTATATTAATGATAATATCCTTACCAAGATGCGGTTCGGCATTGGTAACAATTGATTTTTTTGCTGTGAAACCATGAACAACCTCTCCTACCGATATTTTATTCAGTATATTATCCAGAATCCATTGCTGGAAACCTTTCAATTGTGATTTCGGAGCAGAAATTTTTCTTTTCCCACCTGATTTTTTTGAAATTTCAAAAATATGATAATGAGATTTTTTTGAAACTCTCCGGTGAAAAGCAAGATATTTGATTACTGAAAGGCTGTACCCTGACTTTTGACTGAAATCTAATATGTTTTCAAAAACAGGAAGTGAAAACTGAAGTAGCTTTTCGGTATCAGAATCCGTTTTATGAAGCCCCTTTGAAACATTTTCGCCAAGATAAATGATTTGCTGCTGTTGCAGCGTTTTCCAGTGATCAGCTTTATCCTGTAGCTTTTGTTCGTTTTTTTGTTTGGTGACTTCTCTTTTGGCTTTGGCTTCCTGCATCCGTTTTTTACGCATTTCTCGAAGCATTGCTTCCTGATTGCCATACTTCCGGTCTTTTGCCAGTAATTCCTGTAATTCCTGCTGTAAAACGGCTTCTTTTTGGATCAGTTGTTCCGGCAGAGAAGGCGTAGATGTTTCCTGCCAGAAACCAAGCCTTTTCATTTCTTCCAAAATATAGCTGTCTTTGGAAGATGCCTTTATACGATCATAAATCTGTTGCCTGGTGAGACTTTGTGACATGATTTGGTGTATTTTTATAAATAAAAAGCCCTACAATTGAATAGGGCTTTGTTTTTGGATATACCTTCGTATCTTCTGAGAACTATATCTATCAACTCCAGAAATGGTACTAGTGCGTACCTTTATTTTCCCGGAAAATGAACTGAAAAGGCACGCACTAGTACCAATTTCACCATTAAAGATAGTATGTAGTGCAGTATGCTAAGCAATTTTACATCGATGACGAAACATCATCATTTCTTAAAAAGAAAAGCAAGGATCTATCTTTTCCAAATATATAAAAAAATTGGTTATAGCATCCAATTCCATTTTAAAATTCTTTATTATTTTTTAGACTGAAATGAACTTCCAAAAGTTGGAGATAAAGGGTTTAATTCTGATGCAAAGTTTTAAGAAGTTGATATCACATTTTTAAGGAAGCTAAGATAGAATCAGTTTCATTGATACTTCTAAGTGGCTAGATCACTATATTGCCTCATCAGCGGTTTACCAAAATTTTTAGTTTTCTTAAAAATAAAGCAGTTGAATAATTGGATTGGTATTAAAAAGCAGACTTTAGTTCTGAGGGTAAGTTTTCCTCCTGATATGACATCTGTTTTTTCAAAGTAGGTATAAATAAAAAAAGTCTTCTATTTCTAGAAGACTTTTTGCGATCCGGACGGGACTCGAACCCGCGACCTCCGCCGTGACAGGGCGGCATTCTAACCAGCTGAACTACCGGATCAATTTTTTTAAAAGAAATTGAGAAAACTTCTGCGATCCGGACGGGACTCGAACCCGCGACCTCCGCCGTGACAGGGCGGCATTCTAACCAGCTGAACTACCGGATCTTGTTTTTTTGTTAAAGAACTTCGTTTCTTTTTCGTGGTTGCAAAATTACACCTTTTTTTATTACCTGCAAACTATTTTTAAAAAAAATGCCTCCCAATCGTGGAAGGCATTCATTATCAAACTTATTTTTTTACAAGTGAGCGCTTAATTTTTCAGCGATAACCTCTTTTGGAGTTACACCTACTAGTTTATCTACAACTTCTCCGTTCTTAAAAATAAGAACTGTAGGGATATTTCTAATACCATACTGCATTGAAATTTCCTGATTGTTGTCTACATCCACTTTCCCTACTACTGCTTTTCCTTCAAAATCTGATGCTACTTCTTCGATGATTGGTCCCAGCGTTCTGCAAGGTCCACACCATACTGCCCAGAAGTCAACTAAAACTGGTTTATCTGATTTTAAAACCGTATCCTGGAATGAGCTGTCTGTAATTTCTAAAGCCATTTTGTTTCTTTTATTTTAATTAATATTATTTTCTTTTTTCAATTCTATTGAGTGTTCAAAATTACGATTTTTACATCATAAGACTATCTATGCTCAACATTAGTTTTTTCTATAGTGTAATCTTTCGAAATCTCCTTTAATGCCTCTGCGAGTGCATCTATATCAGCTTTTGTCGTTAGATGACTGAAAGAAATACGTAATGGCGTACAATGATCCATTTCGTCTTCAGAAAGCACCATCATCATCACCATTGATGGCTTGGATGCTCCGGAAGAACATGCACTTCCCTGAGAAATGGCAATTCCTTTCATATCCAGCTGAAGTCCGATTAATGGGTTTTTATACGGAAGCAATGCACTTAAAACACTGTCAACACTATTTTCCATCTCACCACTTCGTCCATTGAATTTAATATTGGGAACCTCCGCAGATAATCTTTCGATTGCGTATTCTTTAATTTCTCTGATATGGGCAGCATAAGCCTCCATATTGTTGATGCAAAGCTCTAAAGCCTTGCCTAACCCTACAATACCAGCAACATTCTCAGTACCTGCTCTCAGACTTCTTTCCTGAGGTCCACCTGTAATAATTCCTTTCAAACCGGTTGCTTTTCTAATAAAAGCAAAACCTACTCCTTTTGGACCATGGAATTTATGAGCACTGCAAGAAGCAAAATCTACAAGGATATCTGAGAAATCAAATTTCATATGAGCCATTGTCTTCACTGTATCAGAGTGATAAAGGGCATTATTCGCTTTGCATAATGCTGCAATTTTTTTAATATCAACGATATTTCCAATTTCGTTGTTGGCATGCATTAAGCTTACCAAAGTCTTTTTATCTGAAGCTTTTAAAAGTTCTTCTAATTTATCAAGGTCAATATCTCCTTTTTCATTAGGACGGATATAGTTTACCTCTACTCCTTTTCTCGCTTTCATATCCAGAATACTTTCAGAAACACATTTATGTTCCAAAGGCGAGCTAATGATTCTTTCTACTCCAAGGTGTTCCACCGAGGATTTGATGATCATATTATTGGATTCTGTTCCACAGGAAGTAAAAATAATTTCAGCAGGAGTTACATGAAGATAGTCTGCAACCTGTCTTCTTACATTTTCAATAAGGATTTTGGCTTCTTGTCCAAAGCTATGAGTTGAAGACGGGTTTCCGAAATTCATCTTCATCGTACCAACCATTGCGTCTATAACTTCTTCTGCAAGCGGAGTGGTTGCGGCATTATCTAAATATATTTTATTCATTGTTATTTTGAATATTTTAATTCTACGGAGGTAAACTGGTAATTTGCAGGAACAGCAAAAACGAACCAAGGATTGGAAAGTATCTGAATTTCCATTCCACCTGAAGGTTCTCCAGCTGGAACTTCTACATGCAGGACATTATTCTTTACAGATATCCCCTTGATCTCATTGATACTGTGGCTACCTGATCTGAAGCTTCCCAGATTGTATACAACAACCTTTTTATCTTTGGGAAATTCCGGATAATCAGCAGTGGAATTTTTCCCTTCTTCTATAAGTCCGGAGCCACTTTTAACCACAGTATGAAATTCTTTTTCATCTTTAATGATTTTGAAGCCACGCTCCTTTGTACCTCCCTGAGAACCGGATACAATAAACTCTGCTTTCTGCTGCATATCAGAAGAATTTTGTTGGGATGATGTTGTACTTGCACAGCTCATCAGGGTGGCTGCAATTGCAGTTAACAAAATTTTCATTTTTTACACTTTTATCACCCAAAATTAGTGAAAAAATTGGTAATGTCCTTCATTTGCCCATTTCAACATTGGCTTATCCCCGGAAGTATCACCAAATGCAATAATTTTATCATACCTGGAATTATTAATTTCTTCCTTTATCCGCACCAGTTTTTCTTTTCCGTTACAATTTTTTCCTACAAAGTTTCCTGTAAAAACACCGTTCTTAAACTCTGCCCGTGTAGAAACAAGCTGCATTTTCAGAACTTCGGCAAAAGGTTTTACCCAGATATCCAGAGAAGCTGTTACCAATAAACTCTGTGTATTATTCCTATCGATATTTTGAATAAAATCCAAGGCATTCTCTCTTACAATTTTAGGGTAATGCAATTCAAAGAACTGCTTGGATTTCAATTCTATTTTTTCCTGTGACTGTCCTTTTAAAATAGACCCGATAAAGCTTTTCTTTACTTTTTCTGTTTCTGCCAGTTTAAGCTTCAGCAGAATAAAAAGGGGTACATGTCTTAAAAATTGTATTCTATATTTTGTAGAATCATAGAATTTAAGATACATAAACATGGTATCTTTATACGTCAGGGTTCCGTCAAAATCAAAACAATACAATTTTTTCATTTCTTAAAGCTTTAACTTTTTAAATATAAATTCAGGGATATTCCTGATAATCATCATGATAATACTCCAAACCGGCAAAACATATGCCACGTTCTTCTGCTTTTTGAACGCTTTATAAATGCAGGCAGCAGCCTGTTTTGGTGTTGCTGTTAACTTAGGATTCAAAGGCAGGCCTTCTGTCATTTTGGTTGCCATGAACCCTGGTTTTACCGTCAGTACATGTACTTTTTTACTGAAAAGATAGTTTCTTAACCCACTCAGATAAGCCGTAAAAGCGGCTTTTGCACTTCCATAGATAAAATTACTCTGTCTTCCCCTGTCTCCTGCCACCGATGAAAGTCCGATGATCGTTCCTGATCTTCTGTTTTCAAATTTATGGGCAAAATAGTTCATTACCGGAATCAGCTTAGAATAATTGATATTAATGATACGTTCCGTGTTCTTATTATCATATAATCCTTCTTCTGTTCCTTCACCCAAATATCCTACGGCACAAAATAATACATTTGAATTGATATAATCAAATTTGTTGTAATCAATTTCTTTCATCAGATCAAGCTCTATCACTTCAGACTGTTGTAGAAATTTTACATCAATATGTCTTGCAAACCTTTCCGTAGTTTCTTTATTTGAGGTGAAAAGATAGATTCTTTCAAACTTTTCTCCTTCCTGAAGTGCTTTTTCCACAAAAGCCTGTGCCACTTCAGATGTACTTCCCAGGACTATCATTATGAGTTATTATTTAAGATTCTTTTGTGCTGTAAAGACACAAATTTAGGACTTCGAATGTTTTTCAGGTAATTGGTAAGCGAGGATCTGCTCATACTGTCTTTGGTGAGATAAATTCTTCCTCCAAACTCCTGAACAATACTATCCAGCTGATCTACCAGTTTTTTCAGTTTTGAATTAACTTTAAAATCCAGCGCCAATGTATACCCTTCAACAGGGAATGAATTGTAAGCCTCCGGATTATTCTTTCCAAAAAGTTTTAAAACAGCTAAGAACGAACCGTTTCCACTATTGGCAATGGTTTCAAGAATTCTCTTCATTCCTTCTTTTCCCGCTTCTTTTGGGATCACCATCTGATATTGTATGAAACCAGATTTCCCATAGATCTTATTCCATTCGTTAATGGCATCCAAGGGATAGAAAAAGGTTTCATAATCGATGAAATTCTTAACTTCTTTTTTAGACTGTTTTTTATAATAGAGCCAGTTGAAAATCTTTACTGTCAAAGCATTCAATACGAATCCCGGAAAGTAAAAAGGTACAGTTGGCTGTAATTTTTTCTTTAATCTTAAAGGATTTTTTGTCATAGTCTGCGGCAATTCATGCTGAAAAGCATGTTCTCCTCTCATCAGAATACTTCTTCCAATATTTTTTCCTTTCTGAAGACAATCGATCCATGCTACGGTATATGTCCAGCTTTCACTTTCATCAAACAGCTTAAAGATCTCATCAAGATTATCAGCTTTGATACTTTCCTGACGGATATAGGCTGATTCTATATTTTTAAGCTTAAATTTTGCTGTAAGGATAATTCCTGTAAGCCCCATTCCACCGATGGTAGCCCAGAACTTATCTGAATTCTCTTCTCTTGAACAGGTAATGATTTCCCCGTTTTCAATCATCAGTTTAAATTCAATCACATATTCTGAAAAACAACCTTCTGCATGGTGATTCTTTCCGTGTACATCAGAAGCAATAGCTCCCCCAACAGAAACAAACTTCGTTCCTGGTGTTACATAAAGGAAATATCCCTGTGGAACTGATATTTCAAGCACCTCCGATAGTAAAACTCCGGATTCGCACTCTATAATTCCGTTCAGGCGGTCAAAGCTGATGAATTTATTTAATTTTTTGGTAGAAAAAATGCTTTCACCCAATGAAGCATCTCCATAACATCTTCCGTTTCCTCTTGCAATAACTTCATTGTGATTGAGTACGAACTCTTTTATGCTTTTGAAGCTGTCTTCAGATCTCATTTCTTTTTCCACTACCGGGTAATTGCCCCAGTTTGTAACTTTCTGTGTGAAATTCGGCTTCATTTCTTAAAGTAAATTTGAATTAAAAATGTGGCCACCCAAAGTAATAAAGTAACCTGTATATAACGGTCTCTGTACACAATTTTTGTGGGAGATTCTGTTCTGTTGTACACCAGTGTCTGCTGCAGATATCTTAAAAGAGCAAATACAACGAAAACCACTGTATAAAAAACTCTTTCATGAAATCTTGCCTGTACTTCAGGTGAAAGGGTAAACATCAGATAACAAACAATAGCCAATGTAATGGAAATAGACAGAGCAATGTCAGCAAACTGTACATTATACCCATCCAAAGCCTTCCTTGTTTTACCTGAAACCTGAGCATTGATAAGCTCTCCTCTCCTTTTTCCAATGGCTAATACTAAAGCCAATACAAAAGTCAGTAAGATTGCCCATTGGGAAATACTGATCCCTGTGATATAACCACCAGCCAGAACCCGCAGTACAAATCCTATAGCAATGATAAAGATATCAATGATCGGCACATGTTTCAGTTTAAAGGTATACGCCAGATTCATCACTACATAAAAAGCGATAATGGTAGCAAATTTCCATAGCGGCTGCTGGAAATACATCTGGGCAAAACCTACAAAAACAATATCTGCAATCACCAGCCCAATAAGGATTCCTATGGCTGTAGATTTTGAGATCGCACCGCTTGCCAAGGGACGTCTTCTTTTTTCAGGATGTTTCCTATCTGCCTCAATATCATTATAATCATTCAGAATATAAACAATGCTTGCAGCGAATGAGAAGATGATAAAAGCAAAGATACTTTTGGTAAGTAAATCAAGATTGGTAATATTACCGGAGAAAAATAGAGGGACAAATACAAAAAGGTTTTTTACCCATTGCTCCACCCGGAGCAGTTTTAAATATTTTTTCATTTATGTTATTTCGATTACAAAAATAATAAATTCAAAATTGACAGCCATAAAAATACAAAAAAAACCGCCGGAGCGGTCTTTTACGAAAATATTTATATGTTAAATTAATTACTGCCCTTGCTTGGCATCGTTAATCATTTTTTCATTTGCAGTAATAGCGAATTCAACTCTTCTGTTTTTAGCTCTTCCTTCGTCTGTATCATTGCTGGCAACCGGCATATTTTTACCTTCACCTTTTGTGAACATTCTGCTTCCTGCCAATCCTTTTCCTACTAAATAAGCTTTTACAGCATCAGCTCTTCTTTGAGAAAGTGCTACGTTGTACGCATCTTTACCTACGCTGTCTGTGTGACCATAGATATTGATATTAGTATCCGGATTATCAACCAATACTTTAGCTAATTTATCTAAGTTATTTTGTGCAACAGAAGTAAGATTTGAAGAATCGAAAGCAAAGTTTACGATACTTTCATTCATCGTTACTTTGATACCGTCTCCTACTCTTTCTACCTGAGCACCTGGTAAAGTTTCTTTAATATCTTTTGCCTGCTTATCCATTTTGTTACCAATAACGTTACCTGCAACACCACCGATAATACCTCCTAGTACAGCACCAATAGCACCATTTCCACCTCTTCCTACATTGTTTCCAAGGATACCTCCTAATACAGCTCCTGAAGCAACTCCTACAGCTGTACCTCTTTGTTGGTTATTTGAATTCTGAACGGCTTCACAACTTGTCAGTAATAATGCTGATGACAAGAAAAGAGCTCCTACGTATGTTTTAGTAAATTTCATTTTTTTTATCTTTTATGTTATTCAATTATTTCATTCCGGTTCTTTCGAAGTTGTAAACAACTTTTACACTTCCACCTTCAAACGGAACGTCTTGCTGAAGAGAAAACTGATCTGTACTTTGGTTGATTACCGATAAAGTATATCCTGCAATATTCTGTTTTGCTTTTGTACCTGCAAGAACTTTTTTAAACATAAATGTATCTCCATTCTTGATTTCAAACTTGATAGGCTGTGTAATTGCCGGACAGCTTCCTCCTCCGTTCAGAGTGTAAGCACCTGTCCAGTTATTAGGGATCAATCTCCAGTGGCTTCCTACGAAACACTGTGCATCTGCCCCTTCGTCAAAAGGCTTAATTTTATACCCTTTATCGTAGTCTATGCTCACAATCTGCCAGTCTCCTTTTAATTTAAGAAACTCAGCCTTTTGATTCTGAGATGTAGCTGCGTTATTCACAGAGGAACAAGACACTGCAAAAAGTGATGTTCCTAACATCCCTGCAAGTAGTAACTTTTTCATTTTGTTGTTTATTATTTTGTTACAATAAAGTTACAAAAAACCGTGCCAAAATTGTATTTAAAAAATAAAAAAGTCCGAAAAATTTCGGACTTTTTTATTAGCTATTTAAAAATGAATATTTTAACATTTTTTTTAAAGAAAACAAAACTGCACTGTATGGCGGTTTATTCCTGATATTTCCAAGTGCTTCATTTATAAAATGGATATCATAATCATTTATAAATAATTATTTTTTAACAGCTTTAGTTGCTTTTTTAACAACAGGGGTTTTACTTCCGTTATAGAAGTTATTATAAGCATATTCAGCTGCTTTTTTCACGTCTATAACTCCTCCTGCTGCAGAGAAATCTGTAAAACCGTTCGCTGAGCTCAGATTGCTTGATTTTTTCAATGATTCAATGATCTGGTCAGATTTAAGATTCGGCATATACGCTAACAGAACTGCTGCAGCTCCTGATACTACCGGAGATGCCATGGATGTTCCATCTAAATATTCGTATTTACTTCCTTTAACGGTTGAGTAGATTCTTTCTCCGGGAGCAAAAACATCCACCATTTTCTTATTGAAATTGGAGAAATTAGCTCTAAGGGCATTATTATCATTGGTACTCGCTCCTACTACGACCACGTTATTCACAAATGGTTTTTCATCATTAACATTCTTGTAGTTGGTAGGATACGCCAGATGTTCTGCTACGTCTTCATTTTCGTTACCTGCTGCTTTTACTAAAAGAACGCCTTTATCTTCAGCATATTTGAAAGCATCCCAAACTACATTTTTACCTGGGGAAACAGGTTTACCAAAACTCATGTTCAGGATTTTAGCACCATTATCTACAGCATACCTGATTGCATTGGCAACGTCTTTATCTCTTTCATCTCCATTAGGTACGGCTCTTACCGTCATAATTTTAGCAACTCTTGAAGCAATACCGTGCTGTATCTCCTTCCCTTGTGGAAGCCCTGCAATAATTCCGGATACGTGGGTTCCATGTTCTGCATCAGGCCCTTCGTAATGGTTGTTTCCATAGTTTTTTTCAGAATAGTCATCATAGTTATCTCCTACAATTTCTTTTCTTGGGTCATATGAAAGATCATATTGTTTTGCTGCTGGTGCAAAATGATCGATAGCTTCTTTCATATCCTTTTTCATTCTGGTCTCAAATTCTGCAGAGGATTTTCCTTTAAAATCCGGACTTTGAGAGATATTACCCAAGACCTCCAGAGCAATTGCATCCTTTTGATCTGTAGGTTTCTTAATGGCTGAAATAGTTTCTGTTGTCACTGGCTTTCCTGCCAATAGCTTTACCATATTAGGAATCAGCTCATTTATCATGGAATATGTTCTGAAATTCTGCTGAGCTTCAACACTTTTCTTTGTGAAAAGGTCTTTAGCTTTCATATACATTTCAAAGTCTTCCGGCATTTTAGCCTGATTAGCTTTATTCTTTGCAGAATCGTCACCTTCAAAAACGGGTTTATATTTGGCAACAACTCTTGTTACTTCCATATTATCGATATCAACGTCCCCATTCTTTCCTCCAATGAAATTCCATCCGTGAATATCATCGATATATCCGTTTCCATCATCATCTTTTCCGTTTCCAGGGATTTCATTAGGGTTGGTCCACATGTTTTTCACCAATCCCGGGTGATCTACCTGTACTCCACTGTCTAAAACTCCAACGATTACTGTTTTAGGCTTTAAACCTTTTGATTCCAGATATTTATATGCATTTTCTGTATTCACTCCATAAATTTTTGAAGTTGCAAAATCCTTATGATACCACATCATCAGGTTTTTATCTTCATTCGGGTCAATACTTTTAGCTTTTGACTCCTGTGCAAAGGAGAATCCAAAACCGGTCAAAAAAACTGCAGCTAATAATACCTTTTTCATATATTGATATTTGTTTTAAAGTCATATACAGTCGTCATGTGTTTTATTTTCAATAAAAATCCGACAGTGACGACCGTATATTAATGTTTTATATTTTTTATGTAAACAAGTGATTCAGGGCCTTTGTTACAGATAAGATCCAGAACCGATAAATCTTCTAAAAATCCTAATTTGTCTGAGAAGGTCTGATAATAGCTTTCCATTTCAAATTCTGAAGGAAGTTTTGCAGAAAACTTTTCTCTGAAACTGATTCCTTCCGGATTTTTGATATATTCTTCATTCAAAGAGTGTGCCTTTTCTGTTTTCAATATCTGTTGGATAACTTCTAACCCTTTAAGGTTAAAGTCCAAAAGAAACTTTTCTTTAAGATCAAAAATTTTCCTGAACTTATCTTCATAGTATTCGAAGTAAGGAGAGCTCTGATAAGCGGTTTTGATTGACTTCCAGTGGAGACCTCTCCAATCTTCTCTGTAAGAAAGTTCTATATCTTTCATCTCTCTTTTCCCGTTATGGTTGATAGGAATAATCAGAGATAATTTCCCATTCGCTCCGTAAATATTGGCTCTATTTCTATAGGTCTGCTTCGGAAAGTTTTCGAACTGTTCAAAAACAACTTCATTTTCAGGATCTAAAAACACTGAAAACCATGAAACCGGTGGCATATAAAATACCGGTAATAAAACATTCTTCATATTCATAATACAAAAATGAAGTATTTTTTCAAATACTTCATTCTATTTTAAGTTTAATTTTATTTATAACTCGTCTTCTGTCTTATTCTTTTTGAATAATTTCACAAAATATTCCCAACCGAAGAATAATATTAAAATCATTGCAGCAATCCACCAGTATGAAGTTTTATTGGCTTCTCCTGTATTGGTTGCTTTAAACATTCTGTCCCAACGGATCTTGAATGGTGCCTGATAGCTGGAGCTGCTGTCTGCAAAAGCTCCCTGAACACTCATCCATGTAAACATCGGCTTTCCGACAATATTTTCTTCCGGAACGAAGCCAAAGAATCTTGCATCTAATGAAGCATCTCTGTTATCCCCCACCATCATATAATAATCTTGTTGAATAGTATATTGATTAGCTTCTTTACCATTGATAAAGATCTTTCCGTTCTTCTTTTCTAAGCTGTTATGTTCATATTCAGAAATAATCCACTGGAACATTGGAAGGGTTTCATTGTTGATTGCTACCACATCTCCTTTCTTAGGAATTCTTACCGGTCCGTACCAGTCTTGATTCCAAGGTTTGTTAACCGGGAAAATAGACTGTGTAGTATCGATTTTTGTTCTGGCTTCATCTCTGTAAGCTATTGCTGCTTCTCCTTTTACCGAAACATCTTCTGTTATATCGGTTACGTGAGGAAGTCCTTTAATATCTTTAGCCGTTTTATCTGTAAGGCCCTGAAAAGCATAAATAAATCCTCCGTTATTCTGCTGCTGTTCTACTACCGGTAAAAACCCGTAAGCTTTATATAGTGTAGGAATATCTAACTGGCTATCAGTAGTCACAATATATCTGTGCTGTACTTCCTGATCTCCCAAAACAGTTTCCGGCTTTCCGTTTACAAAAAGTCTTCCGGCTCTCATTTCAAAAGTATCTCCGGCTGTAGCCACACATCTTTTTACATAAGGGTCTTTTCTGTCGATTGCTGTATGAACAGAATCCTGAGGATAGTTGAAAACAACTACATCATTTTTCTGAGGTTTACTGAACTGTAATATTCTTGTATAAGGTAATTTTACTCCGTCTACATAGGATTTCGGATCATCTTTTGGGTTTCCTTTCTGTCCGGTATCCATGATCGTTCCCTGAAGGAAAGGTATTGCTACAGGACGCATCGGAAGTCTGTATCCGTAGCTCCATTTGTTTACGAAAAGGAAGTCTCCTACCAATAATGTTCTCTCCATGGAACCTGTAGGAATCCCGAACGGCTGCGTTACAAAAACGTGAATAATAGTTGCAAATACTACTGCAAACGTAATAGAACCCAAAAATGTATCTTTCTTTTTTGCTTCTTTTTCTTCATCGGTAAGAAACAGCTCATTGGCATTTTCATCTTCTAATTCTACATCTTTGGAATAGTTGATTGTTGCCATATAAATGAACGGAAGGATCACAGTAAGAATCTGATCCTTGAAAAGGGTTTTCCCGAATTTCTTTACTAAATAAAGATGAAAAACAGACATCATGATAGGTCCTACAATCGGAAGATAGGAAAGGATAGCCCACCATTTCGGATGTTTTGTTTCTTTCAGGATAATGAAATAGTTATAAAAAGGTATAAATGCAAATAAAGGGCTATACCCCATTTTCTTGAACAACTTCCAAGTTGAAATCCCCATCAATACGGATAAAATGAGGACATACACTGTATAAGTTAAAAAATAATTCATAATTTTTTTGTGCCTGTTCTAAATATATAAATGATAAATGATGAGTAATAAACGATTACAGCGCGCTGCTATTTACTATTCATCATTTTCATATTGGTCTGCAATTTACAGAATTTGTTACAATTAAAGCCCTAAAACGTCCTTCATTCCGAAGTTTCCTTTTTTATCTTTGATCCATTCGGCAGCGACTACTGCTCCTAATGCAAATCCATTTCGGTTGAATGCGGTATGTTTGATCTCAATTTCATCCACTTCACTTCTGTAGTAAACGCTGTGAGTCCCCGGAACTTCATCTTCACGAACGGCGAAAATTCCAAGCTGTTTACCTTCTGTTTCTTCCAGTTTCCAAGCTTCAAATTTCGGATTATTATGAATGATTCCTTCTGCAATAGAGATTGCAGTTCCGCTTGGGGCATCTTTTTTATGGATGTGGTGAATTTCTTCCAGCTGACAAGAATATTCATTTACATTCTTCATCAGATCAGCTAATTTTTCATTTAGAGCAAAGAATAAATTAACGCCTAAACTAAAATTAGAACCATATAAAAAGGCTGTATCGTTATCTACAGCAAGTTTTTCTATTTCATCTTTTTTCTCCAGCCAGCCTGTTGTCCCACAGATTACAGGGATCTTATGTTCAAGACAAGCTTTGATGTTATCATAGGCAACTTCCGGTAAAGAAAATTCAATAACAACATCCGGATTGTTCAGATTTTCAGCAGTTGGGGTTTCCTTCAGTCGGGCAACCACTTCATGACCTCTTTTCTGTGCGATCTCATCAATGATTTTACCCATTTTACCATAACCAACTAATGCTATTTTCATGTAATCTTTTTTATTTTATTGTTACATTCAACCTTTCGGCTTCTGTATGTATTGTCTATTAAAATCTATAACTTAAAGCGAATCCTGTTTTAGGTGTATCAAAACCATATTGATCCTGGATCATTGAAGGCTTAAAGGTTAAATCAGGATCATGGCGGCTTTCATAAAGATGGGCATCCACTACTGCATCTACAATATTTAAAATATAGATCAATCCTGTAATGGCAATCGCATAATCTCTTTGTCTTTTTGCCCTGTCCTGAGCATTCCCTAAGGCTTTCTTGTCTAACCATGGACGGGCATCCACAAATTCATTAGGGGTCCCGTTTAATTTGGCTACATAATATTCGCGGTATTTTCTGTATTGATTATCATTCCATACAGCAATACCTACTCCCGCTCCAACAGCTCCCCAAACAATTGGAATTTTCCAGTATTTTTTATTATAAAACTGGCCTAATCCCGGCAATACTGCAGAATACAGTCCTGCTTTGGTTGGATTAAGCTTTATTGTTTTTCTGGTAGGCCCATTGGCTTTTTCAAGATCTTCAATGATCTTGGCTTCTGTTTTGGTAGCAGGTTTCGTCAAACGAAATTCCTCTTTCGGAGGTGTCTGTACCCGAACAGTATCAATAGGCGCAACTTGTGAGTAAGCTAATACAGCAATACACAAGAAAAATGTGAAAAATATTTTCTTCATTTATTTAATATGGGATAAAATATATTCCAGCTCTTCTTCATTTTTGAAGTCCAGAACAATCTTACCTTTTTTACCATTTCCAGAAGCCTTGATCTCCACTTTTACATCCAGGATGTCAGCGATGGTCTTCTGGGCTCTTTTATAGTTATTGGATAACTCGGCATTTACTTTTTTAGCAGCCTGAGATTTTGGATTTTTCAATGCAGCGGCAGCCTGTTCAGCCTGACGCACATTCAATTTTTCTTTAATGATCAGATCAAACAAAACCTGCTGATCTTCTTCACTTTCCAGACTGATGATCGCTCTGCCGTGTCCAGCGGAAATCTCACCACTTCTGATAGCATTCTGGATATCCGGATTCAACCTTAACAATCTGATTGAATTGGTAATAGTACTTCTATCTTTCCCTATTCTCTGGCTCAGGTTTTCCTGAGTCAGACCGATCTCCTCCAAAAGCCTGTGATAAGTAAGGGCAATTTCGATGGCATCAAGATCTTCTCTCTGGATATTTTCTACAAGAGCCATCTCAAGAAGCTCCTGATCGTTTACCAAACGAATATACGCAGGAACAGTCGTTAAACCTGCAATTTTACTTGCTCTGTAACGTCTTTCCCCTGATATGATCTCGAATTTCTCACCGTCTTTTCTTAAGGTAATCGGCTGGATTATTCCTAAGTTTTTAATAGACTGTGCTAATTCTTCTAATGCTTTTTCATCAAAATAAGTTCTCGGCTGCGTCGGGTTCGGATATATATCTTCAAGCGCAACTTCTACAATATTTCCCACAAACTTATCTGCTCCCTCATCTGTAGCGGAATTGACAGTTGCTTTGGATTCTGCACTTAAAATGGCGCCCAAGCCGCGTCCCATAGCTCTTTTTTTGTCCTTCATAGATATAATTGATAAATGATGTTTGCTAAGTGATGATTACCTCTCACCTATTGGCCATTTATTATTAAATTTAATTCTTTATTAAGTTTTCGTTCTTTAAAAGAACTTCTTCAGCTAACTGAATATACTGAACAGCCCCTTTACTTTCTGCATCATAGTTCAGGATACTTTCTCCAAAACTCGGTGCTTCGCTCAATCTTACATTTCTGCTGATGATGGTTTCAAAAACCATTTCCGGAAAGTGAAGATTGACTTCTTCCACTACCTGATTAGAAAGTCTTAATCGGCTGTCATACATCGTTAAAAGAAGACCTTCTATTCCAAGATCTTTGTTATGGATCTTCTGAACATTTTTAACGGTATTCAAAAGTTTCCCAAGTCCTTCTAATGCAAAGTACTCACATTGGATGGGGATAATCACAGAATCTGCTGCGGTAAGAGCGTTTACTGTAATCAGACCTAAACTTGGCGCACAGTCTATGATAATATAATCATAATCATCTCTTACACTGGCCAGAGCCTTTTTCAGCATATATTCACGATCTTCTTTGTCTACCAATTCGATCTCCGCTGCTACCAGGTCAATGTGTGATGGAATAATATCCAGATTCGGCGTTGCCGTTCTTTTGATACAGGTTCTTGTATCTGCACTATGCTCCAGTAGATTATATGTGGAATACTGAACATCTTCTACTCCCAAGCCAGATGTAGCATTGGCCTGAGGGTCAGCGTCAATGATCAATATTTTCTTTTCCAATACTCCTAATGCTGCTGCTAAGTTTACAGCGGTAGTAGTTTTTCCTACCCCACCTTTTTGATTAGCAATACCTATGATTTTTGCCATTATTAGAACTTTAAGTTTCAAAAATACACTTTTTTCTTTGCTCCCGATAGATAGAGAAAATCAAAATTGAGTTAAAATACTGTTAATAAGCAATTTAACAATAAAAAAAATTATCCACAAAAAAAAATCTTTGTGGATAACTATTAAAAATTGATTTTTGATATTAATTATCAAACTTCATGGAGATTGGAAATTTGAAGTAACTTCTTACAAATTCACCTTTTTTGTTTTTGGCAGGAATCCAGATTCCTTTGTTTGAAATTGCCTTCACTGTTCTGATTGCCTCATTATTAAAATCGGCGTTGGTTCCGTTAGCTTTTACCCCTGAAATTGTTCCATCCATTTCTACAATGAATGTAACCGTAGTTTTTATTATTTCTTCTGATTCAATTCCTGAACCGTCGAAGCTGTTCATGACTTTATTTCTGAAAGAATCTATCCCTCCTTTAAAATTCGCTTCCACTCCAAGATCGCCTGCATCTACGATTTTGCTTTTATCTACCGGCTCTGAAATTACTGGCGGCGGAGTATTGATTACCGGCCCTGATCCCACAGGTGCCGTTGTTGGCACATATGTATTCGGAGCGACTACATCTCCTTTAAAATGATCTGTAAAGCCTGCCACAGCATCATCAGGAACAACATCTTTTTTCACATTATCCTGTGCTGTACTTGATGGTGTAGGCACTGTACTGTCAAATGTTCTTTTATCGGGAGCAGTTGTTGGTTTTATAATTTCTACAGGAGGCGCTACTTCTGGAGTATCTACATTTTGAATATTAATCGGACCAATATCACAAGAAGTGTGCAAAATCTCCGGACCTTTAAAAGCTGATATTACAACTGGTGTAATAGAGACCGCAGCCATTAAACTTACTCCTATAAAAAGTGCTTTGGTTAATATTCTATCTGATTCGTTTCTTAATACATAAGCACCGTATTGTTTATTGCGGTGCTCAAAAAGGACTTCGTTAAAACGAAACTCCTGGTTTTGGTTCTGGTGTTTCATCACTATTACTATTTAAACTGTTAAAAAAATGTGATTATTAGTTTGATTAGTTCTTATCGATAAGCAATGTTTCAATATCAAAATATTTGCCAGAATTTTACCAAAACAACATAATATTATAAAATTTTATGAAAATATTTAAAATTTAACATTTCAAATAGTAAAAATATACGCTTAAAATCGTTCAAAGTATTGAATTATGTAAAAATCATCAGCAACATTATCAATGGTATTAATAGTCCCAGTGCATTGATAATAATGAGAATGACCGAGCTGATCTTTGCTTCCTTATAACTTTTAGCAGCAAAATATATAGCAGCAACACTAAACAGTAAACTGCAAACAACAAATAACATCAGCAAAAAATTACTGCGGATATTTATTGGAAATCCTAAATAAACACTTAGTAAAACAGCATATGCAATGGTAAAGTATAAGCTAATTACAATATTGTTCATGGCAGATTGAGGCAATTTATTGTTTTCCATCCGATTATATATAAGATTAAATATAAGCGTTTTCAATAACATAAACATTTTGAGAGCACATAATTACCAATATCAAGGTTTAAAACCCTGACATGGACAGCAAACAAAAAAAAGAGACCATCAAATCTGACAGTCTCTTTTTATATATGTTCTAAGAATATTAGAATAATTCTTTTCTGATGATGTTCTGACTTCTTTCAGGACCTACAGAAACTAAGTATACATTAATTCCTAAATATTTTTCGATAAACTCGATGTATTTCTGAGCGTTATCAGGAAGTTCATCATAGCTTCTAGCTTTTGTGATATCTTCCGCCCAACCTGGTAAATCCTGGTAGATTGGCTCATAGTTGTATAGCTTCTCTGTTGACGAAGTAAAGTAATCGATAATTTTTCCGTCTTCAGTTTTGTAATGCGTAACGATTTTAAGGTTTTCAATTCCTGTAAGAACGTCAAGTTTAGTAATCACAAGGTTATTGATCCCGTTGATCATACAAGCATGCTTTAAAGAAACAAGGTCTAACCAACCTGTTCTTCTTGGTCTCCCTGTAGTAGCTCCGAATTCCCCACCGATCTGTCTGATCTTTTCACCTAATTCATTATCTAATTCAGATGGAAAAGGTCCGTTTCCTACTCTTGTACAGTATGCTTTTGCTACACCGATCAGGTTTTGAAGTGATGTTGGAGGAACTCCTGCTCCTGAACAAACCCCTCCTGTAGATGGTGAAGATGAAGTTACGTATGGATACGTTCCGAAGTCGATATCAAGCATTAATGCCTGTGCTCCTTCAAATAAAACGTTTTTACCGTCTCTGATTGCCTCGTTTAGCTCTAATTCAGTATCAACGATTCTGTCCTGAAGCTGTTTTCCGATTTCTAAATATTCGTTATAGATTTCTTCAACGTCTAAGGCTGGTTTTCCGTAATATTTTTCAAAAAGAGAGTTCTTAACTTTTAAGTTTTTCTCAATTTTATCTCTTAAAATTTCAGGGTTCAATAGGTCAACCATTCTGATTCCGACTCTTGCGATTTTATCTTCATAGCAAGGTCCGATTCCTTTTTTGGTTGTTCCGATCTGAGTTCCGCCGTGTTCCTCTTCACGGTAAGTATCCAAAAGGATGTGGTAAGGCATGATAACATGCGCTCTTCTGCTGATAAAAATGTGATCTGTTCTCAAGTTTTTGCTCTCGATCTGACCAACTTCTCTAATAAAAGACTTAGGGTTTACCACTACTCCGTTCGCAATGATACATTTCCCTTTGCATTGAAGAACTCCTGAAGGAAGAAGGTGTAGAACGAATTTTTCTTCACCAACATATACCGTGTGACCAGCGTTGTCTCCCCCTTGGAAACGCACTACATAGTCTGATTTTGCTGATAAAACATCCGTGATTTTACCTTTACCTTCATCTCCATACTGAAGACCTACAACTACATAAGTTGACATATTTTACTTTTGTTTTAAGATTCGTGCAAAATTACTTTTAAAAAATTGAGTGGGCAAATTTGAGGCTGATTTTATTTTTGGGTGGGGTGAAAATCATGAGGTTGAATATTATCTTATTTATGGTTATTTTACTTTTGCATCTTCTTAAAACCGCCTATATTTACTATCAAATATTTAAAATGAAAAATATTATTTTACTCCCTCTCACACTTATTCTAGTGATTTCTTTGAGTTTTTCCACCAAACGAACTACAGTCCGAAAGTATGAAGTAACAGGAAGAATAGTTAATAATATTTCTCTTCCTCCAAATTGTGGATATATATAGCTTATGCTACAATTATAGAATTTGAAATTATTAATTCAAATTTAAAAAACTATACAGATAAAAAAATTCCCATTATAGTTAAATGCCCAGAACTTTATGGGAATCATTTTTTTGAAAAAGATAAAATTTACACACTAAGTCTCATTAACAAAAGCCAAACTGATTTCGGTTGGACTATTCCAAATCTAAGTATAGAAAAAAAATATATGCTGAATAAAAAATTGTGGGCAACATCAATAAAAAAAGAGGAATAGTTTCCATTAATTAAAACATTTTTTATTCCTTATCTTTGATTAGCATCTAAATAAGCTATTATGCCAGTATCTCAAAAATCAGCATACATTCCCTCCAACTCCAACAAAGCCTCCCAGCTTTACTACACTCCGTTTATTCCACAAACAGCAAAAGCCACTCTCCTCATCGTTCACGGCATGCAGGAACACAGTGGAAGATATGCTGAAATAGCAGAATATTTTGCCAATCACGGAATTGCAGTACTGACTTATGACCATCTAGGCCATGGCAAATCTGTAAAAGAGAAAAAGGATATCGGGTTCTTCCAGCTTGAAAAACCGGATGAAAGATTGATTGCTGATGCAGAAATGATGGCAGATCATCTTGCAGTACAATATCCGGATGTTCCCCATTTTATTTTGGGGCATTCCATGGGATCATTTATTACGCGTTGTCTACTTCAGAAGGCCAGTCATAAATTTGCTGGAGCAATCATCACAGGAACTGGTGGACCTTTACCGGGAATTGACCTATTAAGAGGATATTTATCTTTGGCCAATATGATCGCTCCACGACATCGTACTTTTTTAAATTCTGTTTTTACCAAGGTAAACAATAAGCATTTTAAAGATGATAAAGACTTTGGTGATACAAGCTGGCTCAGTGTTAATCCTAAGAACAGAAAAAATTTCGAACAAGATGAGTTGTGTGGAATTCCTTTTACTCACAATGCTTTTTATACTCTGTTTACGGTTTATAAAAGAGCGACCTCAAGGGATTGGGCTGCTGCTATTTCTCCGTCATTTCCTTTTCTGTTTGTAAGCGGGCAGAATGATCCGATTGGTGATTTCAGCAAGGGAGTGATGGTTACTGTTAACAATTTAAAAGCTGATGGCTTTCAGGATGTAAATGTGAAGGTCTATCCAGAAATGCGTCATGAGATTTTAAATGAGGAAATATGGGAGCAGGTACTGAACGGGATTTATGATTGGATCTTGAAACATTGTAAATAGACTCTCGCTGGTTTTGCAGATTTTTTCTTAGTTACAAAAGCTATTTACATTTATTCTAACCAAGTTTTACCCTCCATTGCTTTCAATAATCCATTCAAAAAGTTTAATATTCATGATATTCCTACAGATTATACAGATTTCGCTGATGTCTATGGATATATTTGCAAGATCTGGGAGAACTTGTATGTGCTGAGATTGCTGCGCTGCGCCCGAAATGGTCACCATATTCAATAATTTTATATTTTTGAATCTCATGCTTTAAATAATGAACAGAATTGACCGACTGATTTCCGTGCTTACCACCCTGCAATCTAAAAAGTTTGTAACCGCTGATTATATTGCTGACAAATATGAAATCAGCATCAGAACGGTTTACAGGGATATTAAAGCTTTGGGTGAAATTGGAGTTCCTATTGATTATGAACCGCAGAAAGGCTATACCGTTTTGCAGGGCTTCTTTCTTCCTCCTGTTCTTCTGACCAGTGATGAAGCCAATGCTTTAATTATAATTTCCAAACTTTCTGAGCGTTATACAGACAAAACGATACAGAAAAATGTTGGCAATGCAATAGACAAGATAAAATCGGTCTTACGATATAGCGAGAAGGAAAAAGCTGATCAGTTACAGGAAAAGATCGGCATTTATGTTTCTCGTGATACCGACCATAGCAAGGATTATCTTACCATCATACAGAATGCTATTGTTGATAAGCAGATTTTAAAAATAAGCTATCTCAACAATTCAAACGAAACCAGTGAAAGGGAAATTGAACCTATCGGTATGAGCTTTTACACCAACCAATGGCATCTGATTGCATGGTGCTGGAAAAGAAAGGAATACCGGGATTTTAAGGTTTTGCAGATTCAGGACTTGAAGAATGCGGATCAGCCATTCAAAAAAGAGATGCATTTTACCCTTGAGGAGTATATTAATTCTTTGACGTAGTTTATAGGATGGGAGCAGGAAGAGGGATGCTGGAAGTTTCTCCCAGGTGAATAACTTCTGAAAGCCTTTGTAATTATTCTTAAAAATAAACTGAATAAATAGCTATATACATCTACTCCCAGCCTCCGGCTTCCACAACTTCCATCTCCCAGCACCCAACTACCTTTCAAATAAAAAAACAGACTGACATAGGGTTGACAGTTGCCTTATTTACCTTTGTCCAACATATAATACAACATGGATAAAGTATACAAAAATTGCCAGAGCTGTGGGATGCCTCTGAAAAAATCACCCAACGGAGGCGGAACCAATACTGACGGTTCTATCAGCACAAAATATTGTGATTATTGCTATGAAAAAGGACAGTTCAAACTATCAAATATCACAGCACTGGAAATGCAGGAATTTGTAAAAAATAAAATGAAGGATATAGGGTTTCCCGGTTTTCTGGCCAGTTTATTTTCAAAAGGAATTCCTAAATTAGAACGCTGGAAAAATTAAAAATCAACACCATGACTATAGAAGAACTTTTTAAAGACAAGACTTCCAAAGCAAAGGAAAAAACAGAAATCATCAGCAAATGGATTATTGATACTTCTCTGCCAACAGATGAACTGATTGCTTTTGCTGAGAAAGCAAAAGACCCGGTAAAAGGGACCTGCATAGAAGCTATGGAATATGCTACCAAGCAAAACCCTAACCTGGCAGACGAAACCGTATTCACTTTTATCACCAATACCCTTACTGAAAAAGCTCCCAGAATAAAATGGGAAAGCGCTAAAGTGATTGGTAACACCGCTCAGTTATTCCCCGAGAATCTGGACATGGCCATCACCAATCTGACAGCAAACACTGAGCATGAAGGAACAGTTGTCCGTTGGAGCGCTGCTTTTGCATTGGGAGAAATACTGAAGCTGAAAACTCCACACAATAAGACTCTTCTTCCAGCACTTGAGAACATTAGTGAAAAAGAGGAAAAGAACAGCATCAAGAAAATTTATCTGGATGCGATTAAGAAAACCAAAAAATAAAATGCTATAAAAAAACATGAATGAGTTTATAAAAACAGCCGAAGAATATGTCCTGAATAATGCAGGGGATCATGTTGAAGTTAGTTACACAGAAGATTATGATGACATCTTTGTCTTCGGTTATCAAGCAAAAGATAAAAAAATAATGTTAATAGGTCAAGGGCCAATACTTCTTGTAAAAAAGGATGGAAGAATATTTGAATATGGAAGTGCTACAGGAGTAAAACAAGCTCTTATTGAGGTAGTCACCAAATTAAATAAGGAAAGGTTAATAAAAATTTTCTATGAAGAATATAATATCCAAAACAACAATTACCATTTAATAATCAATGATATATACAGAGATGATGATGGTGAAGATCTTAATAACCTGATCACCGTTTTATTAAGAAACAGAATTGAATATTCTACTCTGGATGAAAACAATAAAACACATTTTCATTATTACACTAAAGAACAATTGGAAGAAATTTTAAAACAGACTCCTATCAACTTAGGTAAATATTTTTCTCATGATTTGGCTGATGTTCTTATTGATCTTATTAACACAGATATCTATTTCAACTGGACATTGTCAGAAGCTAAATAATTTTGTCGTCCCGCAGAAATCTTTTACACATAAAGATTTCTGCAGAATGACAAATAATATATAAATATTTTATGAGCCCAATAAAATCTCACGGCTCACTCCAATCTCTTCAAGAAACACTTCATCATGCGAAATCACCAGCAGCGTCCCACGATAATCTTTAATAGAGTTGGTCAGAATTTCTACATTCTGCAAATCCAGATTATTGGTAGGTTCATCAAGAATCATCATATCCGGAGCTTTATTACTGATGGAAAGCCCGCAAAGAAGCAGTCTCAGCCGTTCTCCTCCACTTAAAACACCGCATTTTTTATCCCAGGTTTCTTTACTGAATAAAAACCGTGACAATAAGGTCTTCACTTCCGATTCCTGCAAAGCGCTGTCATTGAATGTTTGTACAAAATCATATAATGTGAGCTCATTATCAATCAATGAATATTCCTGATCGATATAAATACTGTTGAACTCAGTAATACTGATATTTCCGATGGAAGGTTTTATACTTCCCAAAAGAAGCTTTATCAAAGTAGTTTTTCCTGAACCATTAGAGCCTTTAATTGAAATTCTGTCTCCACTTCGTACTTCAAGATCAAGATTCTCTTTCCAGAGCTTTTCTTCACTATAACTAAAATTAATATGCTCTGCTGTAATTAAAATCTTCCCGGAATGTAAACCGGAATCATTGAAATTGACTTTCATCTGATCAGCATTCTTTACAGAGGAACGTAAATCTCTCAGATCTCCTGAGATACCACTGATCTTTTCTGTATGTACACTTTTCAGTTTTGAGGTATTTTTTTCTGCATTGTTCCGAAGTGTATTCATCATAATTCTGGCCACACCGGATTTTTCCTGTTTCTGTTTTCCTCTGGCATCAAGCTTTTGTTTTCGTTCCAGAGTTTCCCGTTCTTTTTCTTTTGCTTTTTTCAATGCCCGTTCTTTGGCATGAATATCATTTTGTAAAGCTTCATCCTCCACTTCCTTCTGCTCTGTGTAGAAATCATAATTTCCGCCATAGGTAGCAATTCCCTGATTACTTAGTTCAAAAATTGTATCGACAAGGTTCAGCAATGTCCGGTCATGACTTACAATAACAACGGTAGCACTTACTTTTTCAATCAGGTCATACAGGAGTTTTCTTCCTTCCAGATCCAGATGATTGGTAGGTTCATCCAAAATAATAATCTCAGGCTGATTGATCTGAATTCCGGCAAGAAAAACCTTGGTCTTCTGTCCGCCACTCAATCTCTCTAGTTTTTGGTTTAAGTCAAAATCCTGAAGATTCCAATATTGTAGTGCATTCTGACAGCGTTCTTCAATATCCCAGTCGTCATTCAGTAGTTCAAAATAATGTTCATCCACTTCCCCACTTGTGATTTTTTCAAGGGCAAAAAGCTTTTGATCTATATTCAGACACTCTGCGATCGTTAAATGATTAAAATTTCCGAACATTTGGGGAACATAGAAAATTTCACCCTGAATGTTTACACTTCCCTCTAATGGCTGTATTTCATTTGCTATAATTTTCAGCAGGGTAGATTTTCCCATGCCGTTGCTTCCTACCAAAGCTGATTTGGTATGAGATGGTACTGTTAAATTGATATGATTAAAAAGGAGATCTCCTCCCGGAAACCCAAAGGATATATTTTGCAGTAAAATCATGATTTCTTTCTTAATAAAGGTTAAACACCGGTAACTCATGGGCTACCGCTTCATTGAATCTGAAAGAAATTATATCCTACATGTCTGTATTTATGGGTTCGAAAGAACAAATATAGTATAAAACGGTGATTAAACACAAAAAGATTTTAATGAAAAATCTAAAATCCGTAACTTTGCCAACTACTAAAATTTTTTATGGAAAGTATTAAAGTTCACGACAAAACTTTCGTTCCTTATTTAAAGGATGCCGAAATTCAGGAAATTGTAAAAGAGACAGCATTAAGAATTTATGAAGATTACAAAGACGAAGTTCCTGTTTTCATTGGTGTTTTGAATGGGGTTATCATGTTCTTCTCAGATCTTTTAAAATATTATCCTGGGGAATGCGAAATCGCTTTCCTTCAAATGAGTTCTTACGTAGGAACTGAATCTACAGGGATTGTTTATCAAAAAATGGAGCTGACAAAAGATGTAAAAGACCGTCACATTATTCTTGTAGAAGATATCGTTGACACAGGAAATACGGTTGAAAGTCTGTTCAAATATTTTCAGGAAACACAACGTCCTAAATCTGTAAAGCTGGCTAGTTTCTTACTGAAGCCTGAGATTTACAAGAAGGACTTCAAACTGGACTATATTGGAAGAGAGATTCCAAATAAATTTGTTCTTGGTTATGGATTGGATTACGATGAATTGGGAAGAAACCTACCTAATTTGTACCAATTAGAAGACGGACAAATTAATCATTAAATGCCTATAGCTATCAGCTACTGGCTTTTAGCTTTAAATATTAAATCGAAATAAAGTAAAATATTAACTAAATAAAGCTAAAAGCAAGAAGCACTTGCCAATTGCCGGAAGCGAAACAACATTATGATAAACATTGTTCTGTTCGGCCCTCCAGGAAGTGGAAAAGGAACACAAGCTCAGAATCTAATCGAAAAATTCAACTTAAAACAGGTTTCAACAGGTGATCTTTTCAGATACAACATGAAAAATGACACCGAACTAGGAAAACTGGCTAAGTCTTACATCGATAAGGGAGAATTGGTTCCGGATCAGGTAACAACAGATATGCTGATTGATGAGATCAGAAAACCTACCGACACTAATGGTTTTATCTTTGATGGATATCCAAGAACTACTGCTCAGACAGAAGCGTTGGAAAAAATCGTTAAAGAAGAACTTAATGATGATATTGACATTTGTCTTTCATTAATCGTAGAGGATAAAATTTTGGTGGAAAGACTTCTGAAAAGAGGGGAAACCAGCGGAAGATCAGACGACAGCAATGTAGAGATCATTGAAAACAGAATTAAAGAATATTATACTAAAACAGCAGAAGTAGCCGAACTTTACAAGCAACAAGGTAAATATGTTGAAGTAAACGGTGTAGGTGAAATTAACGAAATTTCCCAGAAACTTTTCGCTGAGGTAGAGAAAATTAAATAATCGAGATTCGGGATACGGGATACGTATTTTTCGTCCCGTAGCTCGCAACTCGTAACAAATACTATATGTCTAACTTTGTAGATTACGTAAAAATCCATTGTAAAAGCGGACACGGAGGTGCTGGTTCTGCCCACCTTCGCCGTGAAAAGTATATTCCTAAAGGTGGTCCCGATGGTGGCGATGGAGGTCGCGGTGGACACGTCATTATGAGAGGAAATGCTCAGGAATGGACTTTACTTCCGCTTCGATACACCCGCCACATAAAAGCTGAGCGTGGTGAAAACGGAGCCAAAAACCAGCTTACCGGTGCTGATGGTTCCGATATTTATATTGATGTTCCTATTGGAACGATCGCTAAAAATGAAGAAGGAGAAATTATCGGCGAGATACTTGAAGACAAGCAGGAAATCATTTTGATGGAAGGAGGAAAAGGAGGAAAAGGAAACGAATTCTTCAAATCTTCTACCAATCAAACTCCAAGATATGCTCAACCAGGAATGGATAGCCAGGAAGGCTATGTAGTCTTTGAGCTTAAAATTTTGGCCGATGTAGGATTGGTTGGATTCCCGAATGCCGGAAAATCTACACTTCTAGCTTCTGTTTCTGCAGCAAAGCCTAAAATTGCTAACTATGCCTTTACAACCCTGACTCCAAACCTTGGAATTGTGGATTACAGAAATTACAAATCATTTGTAATGGCCGATATTCCGGGAATTATTGAAGGAGCAGCAGAAGGAAAAGGATTAGGACACAGATTCCTGAGACATATTGAAAGAAACTCTATCCTGTTGTTTTTAATTCCTGCAGATTCTGAAGATCACTTCCAGGAATTTAAGGTACTGGAAAATGAATTAAAAGAATATAATCCTGAGCTTTTAGATAAAGATTTCATTATTTCTGTTTCAAAATCCGATCTTTTGGATGATGAACTTAAAAAGGAGATTGCAGCGGAGTTCCCGGAGAATAAACAACCTTTATTCTTTTCAGGAGTTACCGGAGAAGGTCTTGTAGAACTGAAGGATGCTATCTGGAAACAGCTACACGGATAATTTCAGATTGAGAATTTGATTTTAAAAAATATTAATAAAGAGGAGCAGTTTTGTTCCTCTTTATTTTTTAGCCTTTAATAATACTCTCCTATTTTTCCAATTTTATTTTCCGTATGTTTTAGATTGGAATGGTTATTGAAAGTGTCTAAAGAAATTGTAAGCTATGAAATATGTACTAGGCCTTTGTGCTTTTATATTTTTATTTTCCTGTACTTCTCAGAAAGTCAATTCAAAATATTCTAAAATAGAATATCAGGCCACCCCGTGTTTTGGGTTCTGCCCTGTCTTCACCATGACCATCAATCCGGACAGAACAGCAGTTTTTGAAGCGGAACATTTTAATTTCACCGATAAACCTTCAAAAGACGAATTCTCCAAGCCCAGAGAAGGAACTTTTAAAGGAACCATTAAAGAGGCAGATTACAATAAGCTCATCAGTTTACTGGACGGTTTAGAGGTAAAAAATTTAAATGACAAATACGGAGAAAAAAACATTACAGACTTACCTACCTCTTATTTAAGAATCAATTTTGCAGATGGTACTTCAAAAAATGTGGAAGATTATGGGAAACGGGGAAGCGAAAAGCTTTCAGAAGTGTATCACTTTTTTGAAAATCTTAGAAAGAACCAGCAATGGATCAAGGTGAAATAACCACTCATCTGATACAATAAATATAAATGGCTGCCTTAGATTAGGCAGCCATTCTTTATATAAAATAATCGTATTTATTTTTTAATAAACTGTTTTGTAACCGAACCTTTTTCAGTTGTAATATTGATAATCTCATTTAAGAAAAAGCCATTAACTATAATTAAATACATTCACCAATTAACAAATATGGGTATGAGCCTTATAATGAATTAATCAGGGCAGATAAAGCCTACTTCATCATTGTGAAAATCTTAATTTTTTTTAACCTACCTTTGCAAAATGTAATTCTTTCAAACAGAGGGAATTTTTTATTTAAAATTTTAAAATAATTCATTTGAATTTTACAGACTTAAACTTAATAGAACCTATTGCCAAGGCAATTCAGGAACAGGGATATACGACTCCAACACCCATTCAGGAAAGATCTATTCCTGATATTTTACAAGGCAGAGACTTTTTAGGCTGTGCACAGACAGGAACAGGAAAAACAGCAGCATTTGCTATTCCTATTTTACAGAATCTATCTAAAAATAAAATACCAAATAAAAATATTAAAGCTTTAATCCTTACGCCTACCAGAGAATTGGCGATCCAGATTGAAGAGAACATTAATGCTTATGGTAAATATCTTCCGCTAAAGGAACTTGTTATTTTCGGAGGAGTAAAACAGGGAAATCAGGAAGCTGCTTTAAAAAGAGGGGTTGACATTTTGGTGGCTACACCGGGAAGACTTCTTGACTTTATTGCTCAGGGTATTATCAGCTTAAGAAATCTTGAAATATTTGTTCTTGATGAAGCGGATAGAATGCTTGATATGGGATTTGTGCATGATGTAAAAAGAATCATCAAACTTTTACCACAAAAAAGACAGACTCTGTTCTTCTCTGCAACGATGCCCGTAGAGATTCAGAAACTGGCTAATTCCATTCTGAACAACCCGGTAAAGGTAGAGGTGACTCCGGTTTCTTCTACTGCAGATACCATTAAGCAATCCGTTTACTTTGTAGAAAAGGAAAACAAGCTAAATCTGTTATCTCATATCCTACAAAATGACATTTCAGACTCTGTATTGGTATTTTCCAGAACGAAGCACGGTGCTGATAAGATTGCAAGAAAACTTCAGCAGGACAATATCTCTGCTGAGGCGATTCATGGGAATAAATCTCAGAATGCAAGACAGAACGCCCTTAATAATTTTAAATCAGGAAAAACAAGGATTCTTGTCGCTACAGATATTGCAGCAAGAGGTATTGATATTGATGAATTAAAATTCGTGATCAATTTTGAGCTTTCTGATGTTTCTGAAACGTATGTACACAGAATCGGAAGAACAGGAAGAGCGGGAGCTGAAGGATCTTCTATATCTTTTGTAGATGGTCTTGATCTTACGAACCTGAAAAACACAGAAAAGCTGATTGGAAAGAAAATTCCTGTCATCAAAAATCACCCGTTCCATACGGATAATCTTATAGCTCAGAAAAGAGATTCTAATAACAAACCGGCTTCTGCTGGTACCGACAGGGCCAGAATTTCTAATAACAGTAACAATTCCAGGTCAAATAAAAAGAAACCGGCTGGAGGAGCTTCGGTTGGGTTTAAAAAACCTAAGAACAAAAATTTCACCAGAAAAAAATAAATAGTAAACCCCTTTCAAAATGAGAGGGGTTTATTTTTTATTGAGGTTAATCTATTGCGTCTGATTCTTTCCGTTTGGTATAGCAATATCCGATAATACAAAAAGGCAAACAGGCTGCTAAATATGTGGTAGAAAAGAAATTACTCTGAAAAGAAAATCCTAAAATCAGATATTTCTCAGTCACAAAGCTTACCATTACTAAAAAAGTGATATAAGCTGAAAAATAAAACACCATTTCTATTCTTTTAGCATACAATGAGGAAATGATTGCCAGTACAATGAAAAATAACATCACGTATTTGTTACTTTGTCCCTGGAGTGTTAAGGGATTATAGTGTAACAAGTGATCAAGGCTTTTGGCAGGCAGAAAGACTGTTGCCAGTAATATTGCTACTGTTAGTAAAAAACTTATCCCAAACTTTATTCTCTTTTCCCAGTGAGTCAGCAAAAAAGGTCTTAACATAAAAATAATTAATGGTATAATCACTACACTTCTTGTAAGACACAGAATACCTATACTTACTCCCAGCAGGAGAGGTTTCTGAAAATAATCATGTTTAAATCTGCTATGCCATAAGAGCATAAACGCAGCAACAGCAATAAAAGAAGCAATAAAATCACTTTTACAGACCACATCATAAATATAGGCCAATGATACTCCCAGCATCAATACTGCTATAAACCGAATGAAATTGCTTTTAAATTCCAGGCAGATCGTATATGAAAAGAGTAAAAAAGCACCCACCTGAAGGTATCCTACATTTCCTAAAAAATAAAATATACTGGAAATAAGCAGCTGCCCCGGAAGGTAAGAGGACAGATTCCCCATAAAGTTCGGAGTATCATAAATATACTTTCCTTTGATCCAGTATTCTAAAGAAAACTCTAAAGTCTGCCATCTATCTATATTCATTTTGTAAGGATCTTTCATCACATGGCACATAGCAATATAAGCAACAGCAATGCATCCTATCAGGATATAAACCAGTTTTGCCGACACTATTTTCTTAAATCCCGACCATTTCCCTAAAAAAAACATCACTGCGTTTCCTACAGCGAAAACAGCCACTAAAATACTGAGAGGTATAAAAGACTGCCTGATCCCATACTTTGTCAGGAATAAAAGATTAATAACAAAATAAACAGCAAACAGGATAATACTATTGAGCCGGTTATCTTTTACAAACTTTAGAATTCCATTCATTATACCTCAGTTTTAAAAAGATTCCGTGCATTTTCGGTAGTGATTCTGTCTATTTCAGAAAAGTCTTTACCGTAAATATTTACCAGCTTTCCAGCTACCAGATCAAGATATGAACTTTCATTTCTTTTTCCTCTGTGCGGAACCGGAGCTAAATAAGGGGAATCTGTCTCCAATACGATTTTATCTAAAGGGATTTCGCTCAGAAACTGGTCTATTTTTCCGTTTTTGAAGGTCACTACTCCACCGATCCCCAAGATAAAATTCAGGTCCATTGCGTGCTGTGCCTGCTCCAGATTTCCGGAAAAGCAATGAAAAATTCCTCTTAATTTAGGATGTTTCTTTCTTTCCAGCACCTCGAATGTTTCATCAAAGCTTTCTCTGGTATGAATAACGATAGGAAGATCTTTTTCTATCGCCCAGTCGATTTGCTGTTCAAAAGCTTTTACCTGAATGTCCAGGGTTGTTTTATCCCAGTACAGATCAATACCGATCTCTCCTATTGCCGGAAAATGCCTTTGGTCAAGATAACTTTTAACGATCTCAAGCTCTTTTTCCCAGGATTCAGGCTTTACATAACAAGGATGTAACCCCATCATTGAAAAAATCTGTCCCGGATATTCTGCTTCCAGTTCAAGCATTTTCCCATGGGATTCGGAATCAATTGCCGGAAGATAAAACTCCGTAATTCCTTTATCTAAAGCTCTCTGAATGGCTTCTTTTCTGTCTTCATCAAATTCTTCTGCGTATAAATGGGTATGTGTATCAATCATTTTTTATAATTTTAACAGATCTTCATAGGGATTTTCCAGATGCATCAATATTCCGAATGCCGGTTCTGTTTTGATTCCCTGTTTCTTAAGCTCTATTATTTTTTGTTTAAAATCTTCTCCTTTTTCCTGTAATATTTTGTGTTCAGCAACCATATGCCGATAAGCATTCTGCTCTATTGGAGGCTTATTCTGACCGAAAATCTCGATAGAAAATTCTTCCAGCATAAAGTTCAGTGTAATACTTTCTTCTTCGTTTATAATCGTTTTTTCAACGGAAACTCTTACATCGGCGGGTATAAGTTCTGTGAACATAATCTCCTTTAAAAAGTCTTCTTCAAATCTCAGATCCACCTCACAGATAATATCCAGATCACTGTTTTCAACATCAATTTCAATCGGAATTGTTCCTGCTAGTAATGGAGAATATTTACTCAGCTTTTCAAAGATCTTATATTGAGTAAGGACTTCATAGGCTCTTTTTTGTCTTTCATTTCCCAACTTTAAGTATTCAATCTCCGTAAAGTCAATCATTTGAATATTGTATGTTTTACTTTTGTACGCTGATTTTCTATTCTCTGATCCAGTTTCTCCCTGAATTCTATAAACTTAGGATCTTTCACATCATTGGTTTTGTGTTCCAACGCTCTCATGATCTTAAAGTTTTCTTTGATAAAGTCTTTGGTTTCCCCTGAAAAATAAGAGTCTCCAAACTTATCAAAAATATAATTAACGGCCTGGGCACTCGGATGAATCATATCTTCTTTATAGAAACGGTAATCTCTCAGGTCATCCATCAAAATCTCATAAACCGGAAGATAATGACAGTCTTCAAACATAGATATAGACTCATGAATGGCTGTAATCAGCTTAGATTTACTCAGCTGATTCTCCACCATTCCGTCTTTGGTATGCCTTACCGGCGAAACAGAAAACAGAATCTGAACTCCTTCTTTACAGATATCTTTAAGCTCCAGAATGGTATTGTAAATAGAACCTGTAAGCTCCTGATGGGAAAGCAGCCTTTTTTCAAAAAACTTCTGTGGAATCTTATGGCAATTGGCTACTAATTTATTTTTGGGTACGAATTCGTAAATGAAGGAAGATCCATAGGTAATAATGATCCAGTCTGCTTCCTGTAGAAAGGCATTTCCTTCTTCAATGGCTCTATTGATCTTATCCAACGTCTGGTGAATATATCTTGTATCAAAGCTTGTATGGTGATCCAGCGAGATATATTCTTCATTATAGACAATCAGCTCTTCCTCTACATAAAACTCCGAATCATGGAGTCTTTTTACTGCATTATTGATAGAAAAGGGGTTAAAAATCGTCCCAAAAGGATTGTTGAGGGTCTGAAGCTGCCCCTCTTTCAACAGTTCTGTCATTTCAGAGGCAAAGCAGGAACCGATTGAAAATATTCTGTCTTCAATCTCAATCTTTTTCTCTGATTTCGGAATATCGACTTCTGTTCTGAATTTCATTGTATAGATTTTAGGTGACAGGTAATAGGTAGCAGGCAATTCTGCGACCTACTACCTATCATCTGGAACCTTATTTAGCTTTCTCTTCTTAAAAGATAGTTTGCCAGCTCAATGAACGGCTTTTTCTTTTCTTCCGGAATATCAATTTTCTTAAGATAGCTCTGACCGATTTCGTTGTGTTTTTCGATCAGACGAAGTGCTTTTTCATCTACTTTTGTTCTTCTGAAGATCTTTTCAACCCCGTAGATTTTATCAATATTGTCTGTCTTTTTAGAATACCAGTAATCCAGTTCTTTTCTTTCTTCATCTGTAGCATGTTCTCTTGCTAACAGGTAAAGAACTGTTTTCTTGTTCTCATAGATATCTCCGGCATGTTTTTTCCCAAACTGTGCCTGATCTCCGAATACATCAAGATAATCATCCATAATCTGGAATGCAATTCCGATGTGTTTTCCGAAATTGAAGATTGCTTTTGCATCCTTAAAATCAGCTCTCGCGATTAATGCTCCGATCTCAAAAGAAGAAGCACTCAATACTCCGGTTTTGTAGGTAATCATTCTAATGTAATCATCAAAGGTTACATTTTCCTGAGTTTCGAAATTGATATCATACTGCTGTCCTTCACATAAAAGAAGTCCAGTATGGGTAAATATTCTGATACAAGCCTTGAAAATTTCAGGTTCAAGGTCTTCAAAGAATTTATAAGCTTTAAGCATCAATCCGTCCCCGGAAAGAATTCCCACATTGATCCCGTGTAGTGTATGGATGGTAGGTTTATTTCTTCTTAAAGGAGCCTCATCCATAATATCATCATGGATCAGAGTAAAATTATGGAAAAACTCGATTGCTAAAGCCGGCTTTATAGCTTGCTTCAGGTCTCCACCGAACAGATCACAGGCCATCAGCACCATAATGGGACGAAGACGTTTTCCACCATGGGAAATGATATAGTTCATCGGCTCATATAACTCCGTAGGCTTATCTTTAAAAGTGTACTTATTGATGGCTTCCCCAACAATCTGTTGGTATCTGTCTAAAAATTCCATAAAATCTTATAATTTGAACAAAAATACAATTTTTCAAGGCTTTATAAAACAAAAAACTTTGCCCAAATGGACAAAGTCTATATGATAATTGTGATTTTTTATCTTAAAATAAGAAAGTTACAAGAAGATAAGTGATACCAGCTACGATTGCTGAGATTGGAATGGTTAATACCCAAGCCCAAAGTAAGCTTACGGTAATACCCCATCTTACTGCTGAAATTCTTTTCGTTAATCCAACTCCAATGATAGATCCTGTAATCGTATGCGTTGTAGATACAGGAATACCGAAGTGGTCTGTGATGAATAAAGTAATAGCTCCTGCAGTTTCTGCACTCACTCCTTCCAATGAAGTTACTTTAGTGATCTTTGTTCCCATTGTTTTGATGATCTTCCAACCCCCACTCATAGTTCCTAGAGCAATGGCAATAAATGAAACTAAAGGAACCCAAATATAATGTTGTGCAAAGTAATCAAAACGTCCCGCAGAAGGAATATCCAAATACTGTGTATCCTGAAGCATATTAACGTGATAGTAAATCACCGCCGCTCCAATGATTCCCATTACTTTCTGAGCATCATTCAGACCATGTCCTAAACTGAACAAGGCTGAAGAAACCAGTTGCAATCTTTTGAAAGATTTGTCTGCTTTGTGTGGGTTTGATCTTTTATAAAGGTGTACAATAATTAATGTAATAATGATTGAAATAATCATCCCTATGATTGGTGCCATGAAAATGAACAAGAAGATAGGAATAACTTTATCAAACTTCACTACACCTTGATGAGTTACCTGAATGAAAGCTTCTTTAATGGTTTCCCACATCCCAAGTCCTGGCTGTGCTGCCGCCACATCATGGTAATCCATCATAAAAGCATGCGTTAAAGCTGCTCCCAGGAATCCTCCGATCAGTGTATGCGACGATGAGGAAGGAATCCCAAACCACCATGTCAGAAGGTTCCAGGCAATAGCTGCCATCAAACCGGAAAATATAACTTCAAGCGTGATAAAATTCTCGTTAACTGTTTTGGCAATTGTATTACCAATTTTAAATTCTCCAATAATATAAGCAGCAATAAAGAAAGCCGCAAAGTTCCAAAGTGCTGCCCAAAGTACAGCCTGGAATGGAGTTAAAACTTTTGTAGAAACGATAGTTGCAATCGAATTAGCTGCATCATGAAAACCATTGATATAATCAAAGATCAGCGCCAACGCAATAATAACTATCAGTAAAATCGGAAATTCCATTTTTTGCTAGGTATTGTTATCTTTTAGGCGTATTTAATCATGATGTTCTCAATTGTATTGGCAACATCTTCAGCTTTATCAGTTACGATTTCAAGATAGTTCAATACAGAAGAAACCTTAATGATGTTGATGGCATCGTTGGTTTCAAATAACTCTACCATTGAGTTAGAAAGCAGGTCATCTGCAATGTTCTCAATAGAGTTTACTTTAATACAAGCTTCCTTCACCTGCTCCATGTTCTTGAATCCTTTAAGGTTTTTCATTGCATTCTGGATTTCAAGACATGCCTTGTGAATCAATAGAGAGAAATCTGAATACGCTTTCATCTCAGGAGATTTGTATAGGAAGATATATTTTGTAGACGCGTAGATATAATCAGCGATATCATCTAAACCTGTTGCCAGTGTGTGAATATCTTCACGGTCAAAAGGAGTGATGAAGTTTTTTCCAAGTTCTACAAAGATTTCGTGAGTAAGCTCGTCATTCTTATGTTCGAAATCACTCATTTTTTTCAACATTGAATCGTCATTAAGATCGAAATCCTTGATTCCAGCGTTGAAATCTTCAGACATTGCAACTAGATTTTCAGTTACCTTTTCAAAAAGTACAAAGAAGATTTTATCTTTTGGTTGAAAAGCGTGGAAAATATTACCAATTCCCATTTTTTAGTATTTATAATTCGAGTGCAAATTTCCTAAAAAAGGATCGCACGTGAAACTATATAACATTAAGTTTTGTTAACATTCGCTTACCTGCTGATTACCAAATAAAAAAACCGGCATTACTGCCGGTTTTATATAGTATAAAAAGGGATTAGTTAGCTACTTCAGCTCTCATATCTTTCCCTTTGAATTTCATCGATTGAATGTTACTTAAAACATTATCTTTAAAGGATTTTTCAACTTCAAAGAAAGAGAATTTCTCTAAAATCTCAATATCACCGATTTCAGCTCTTCTTTTGCTTTTTCCATCATCAGTTGCCTTATTGATAATATCTAAAACATCAAGTTTCTTCAAATGATCTTTTTTTCCAAGATTAAAGAAGAATCTAACCATGTTTTCATCTCTTCTTCTTGGTTTGCTGCTACGATCTCTATCTCTTCCGCGATCTCTGTCTCTATCACGACCTCTGTCTCGGTCTCTGCTATCCCTGTCACGTCCTCTGTCTCTTCTTGAGTAATCATCATCTCTGCTGCTCAATTTCTGCTCAGTAAGATCATGCTTGTCTTTGTAATATAAAGCAAGGTCTTTCAATTGGAATTGCAGTAACTGGTGTACCAATTCTTCTTTTGTGAAATTGCTCAAATCCGGGATTAAGCTATTATCAAATTCGAAAATATCTTCGTGCTCCGTCAATAATTTTTCGAATACACCTCCTACCTGAGCTTTGATAATATCTTCACCTGTAGGAATGAATTTTTCGTTAATTTCAATTTTTGTTGCAGATTTAATCTGCTTCAGTTTTCTGCTTTCTTCAGGCTTGATTAAAGCCATAGAAATACCATTTTTTCCAGCTCTACCTGTTCTACCACTTCTGTGAACAAATACTTCAGGATCATCAGGTAAAGAGAAATGAATAACGTGAGTCAAAGAGTTTACATCCAATCCTCTTGCTGCAACGTCTGTGGCTACAAGAATATCAATGTTTTTCAATCTGAATTTCTTCATTACCGTATCTCTTTGCGCTTGAGAAAGGTCTCCATGAAGGGCATCAGCTGCGTAACCGTTCTGCATCAAGAAATCAGCTACCTCCTGAGTTTCCATTCTTGTTCTACAGAAAATAATGGAATACTGATTCGGGTTGGCATCAATTAATCTCTTTAATGCTTCTTTTTTCTGACGGTACCCTACCACATAATATTCGTGTGTAATGTTCTTCTTCACTTCGTTGATAGAACCTACTGAAATACGGTGTGGCTTTGTAAGGTAATTTTTGGAAATTCTTTCCACTTCTTTATTCATCGTAGCCGAGAATAAGAAAGTTTGTTTAGTTTCCGGTGTTTCTCTTAAGATGGTTTCCAACTCGTCTTTGAATCCCATAGAAAGCATTTCATCAGCTTCGTCTAATACTAACCAATGAATAGCAGAAAAGTCAAGTGCTTTTCTGTTGATAAGATCAATTACTCTACCAGGAGTTCCCACAATAATCTGTGGCTTATCCTTTAAAGATCTCATCTGATCTACAATACTACTTCCACCATAAACTGCTGTAGTTTTGATGTCTTTCATGTACTTAGAGTAATTCTTTATGTCTTTAGAAATCTGAAGACATAATTCCCGTGTCGGACAAAGCACCAATAATTGGATTTTGCGACTCGTATCGTCAATCATATCCAAAATCGGAAGCGAAAACGCTGCTGTTTTGCCTGTCCCTGTCTGCGCAAGTGCGATCAAGTCGCGAATATCTGAAAGAATAAAAGGGATAGTCTGTTTTTGGATTTCTGTTGGGCTTTCGTAGCCCAGTTCGCCAATTGCCTTAAGGATATCAGGACTTAAATTGGTTTCCGTAAATAAATTCATTAACTATTTTAAAATTTTTGCAAAGATACAATAAATATTTGACTTGTTTTTGAATAAAGTTTTAAATATACAAAGTTAAATTCAGAATCTTATAATACTTTTTTAATATTTGAAAAAATAAACATAAAAAACAAGCTTTATATTAAAAAACTGTTAAACATTAGTTTTTTTTATTAAATTGGATTAATTTTTTCTGGATTATTTATGAATTTTCAAAAACAAAACTATGAAACGCAAATTTTTCTTTTTGATATTCTTATTGATAACGCTTGAAATATTGGCCCAGACACCTAATTATCCCACCCGCTGGACCCTGGATAAATGTATTGAATATGCAAAGGAAAATAATATTTCTATCAATTCATTAAGGCTTTCTAAAAATTCGGCCCAACAGGATTTATTCCAAGCTAAAGAAGCAAAATACCCTAACCTCAACGGAACGGTTTCACAAGGACTTTTTGCACTGAATAGTAACGATGGACTTCATGTAACGGGTGCACAAACCCAAAGCATTGGAGCCAATTCTTCCATGACGATCTATCATGCCAATTATATTAAAAATAATGAAGCATCAAAAAACCTGCTGGTCCAGATGGCTGACTTATCTGTACAGGAATCCCAAAACAACATCACCCTAAGCATCACACAGGCTTATCTGAATATTCTGATGAATGAAGAAAATATCATTTCCCTGGAAAATGTTCTGAAAACAACCCAAACTCAATTAAAACAGGGAGATCAGCTTTATAAAGCAGGAAGTCTGTCAAAACTCAATTACCTACAGATTCAGTCACAGGTTGCCCAGGATGAGTATAATCTGACTTCAACCCAGAATAATTTACGGACTAATATTGTCAATTTAAAGCAACTCCTGCAATTACCAACCAATTATGACTTTCAGATTGCAAAACCTGACAGCATTATTGTAGATGATCAGCTAAAACCATTACCGGACGTTCAGAATCTCGCTCAAAGCCAACGTCCGGAGGTCAAATATGGAGAATTGAATGTGGAAAATTCCAATACCAATCTTAAAATGGCACAGGCTTCTGTTCAACCAACCTTAAGTGTGGTAGGAAACATTTCAACCAATTATTCCAACGGAAATGGAAATTATTTCAATCAATTGGGTAACAATTTCTACATGCCTATCGGATTAAGCCTCGGAATTCCAATTTACAACAACAGAATCTACAAAACTCTGATTGAAAAATCGAAGATTGCCATAGAACAGGCCAATCTTGATCTGCAAAACACAAAAACAATTCTGAACCAACAAATCGAGCAATCATATATCAATCTGCAAAACGCCCTGTCACAATTTGATTCCGCTTCCAAACAAATGAACATCAGTAAACAGAGCTATGATATTGTAAATGCTCAAATGAAAATAGGCAGTATCGACTATGTGCAGCTTCAACAGCAGCGATTGCTTTACATCCAATCTATTCAAAATTACCTGCAGGCAAAATACACTGCAGTTCTTAATAAACAGATCTACGAATTTTACGCAGGTAACCCTATAAATCTAAAGTAAACTATGAAAACAAAGAATAAAAAATGGTTGTATTGGGTTGTAGGCGGCATCATTGTTTTAGGTGCAGTCTGGTTTTTCTTCATCAGAGAAAAAGAGATAAAAATCCAACTGGAAACTGTAAAACCCGAAATGGGAGAAATATCCAATTCTATTACAGCTACAGGAACTATTCAGCCGGTAGATACCGTTGCTGTAGGGACTCAGGTATCAGGTATCATCAAAAATATTTATGTAGATTTTAATTCTACAGTGAAAAAGGGGCAGCTTTTAGCTACTCTTGATCCGGATCTCCTCAAGTTTCAATCTGAACAGTACCAGTCTAATCTACAAAATGCAAAAAGTAACCTTGCCTATAATGAAATCAATATCAACCGACAGTCACAGCTTTATAAAGTAGGTGCTATCAGTAAGGCGGATTATGACAATGCCACCAATCAATATAATATAGCAAAAGCACAGGTAGGTACTGTAACTGCTCAGCTTTCTACCGCCAATAAAAATCTTTCACTCACGAACATCTATTCTCCGATAGACGGCACGGTTCTTAACAGGAATGTAAGTGAAGGACAGACTGTCGCCTCAAGCTTCAGTACACCTACTCTATTCAGTATAGCAAAGGACCTTACGAAGATGAGGGTTCGCGCCTCAGTAGATGAAGCTGATATCGGAAATGTGAAAGTTGGGCAGAAAGTTACTTTTACAGTTGACGCTTTTCCTGACGAAACATTTGACGGTGAAGTTGCCGAAGTCCGACTCCATCCTACTGTCTCCTCGAATGTTGTAAACTATACAACCATTATCAATGCTGATAATCCCGAACTAAAATTAAAGCCGGGAATGACAGCTAATATCACAATTTATACGCAGATTATAGATAACATAATGAAGATTCCGGTTGCTGCAACCAGTTTTAGGCCCGACAGCCTTGTTATTCAGAAATACAAAATCAACTCTCCTTTTGCCAATGGCAAAAAACATGAAAAAGGACAATGGAAAAAGCAGAAAACGAAAGGGATGGATAAAAAGAATGAGATGGGTGTATGGGTCATTGCCAAAGACAGTACGATATCCCGTAAAAAGATTAAAACAGGAATGGATAATGATACTGAAATGCAGGTAATTTCAGGCTTGGATAAAAATGACAATATTATCACCGGTTATAAGCTTTTATCTAAAAAATCTTCAGGCGGGCAGGCAAAAAGCCCGTTTATGCCTCAAAGAAGAAGTGGTGGAAATACTAAAGGCAGCAGTGGTGGCGGACCAAGACAGTAATAGTACCTTATCTAAAATTTAAATTAAGAGAATCAGCAATTCTAAAATAAAAGTCATGACAGAAAAAATTCTGGAAATCATGGATCTGAAAAGAGAATTCAGGATGGGTGAAGAAATCGTTCATGCGCTGAAAGGAGTTACTTTTTCAGTAGAAAGAGGTGAATTCGTAACCATCATGGGAAGCAGTGGCTCGGGAAAATCTACCCTGCTCAACATTTTAGGCTGTCTGGATAAACCATCAAACGGGGATTATATTCTGGATGGAGTCAATGTTAAAAACCTTGACCGCGATGAACTGGCCATATTAAGAAACCAAAAAATAGGTTTTGTATTTCAGGCCTATAATCTTCTTGCCAGAACTACTGCAAGGGAAAATGTAGAGCTTCCCCTTCTTTATAATCCCAAAATTTCAACGGAGGAACGATATAAAAGATCAGTAGAAGCACTTGCTGCTGTAAAATTGGAAAACAGAATAGATCACCTCCCTAATCAGATGTCCGGTGGGCAGCAGCAACGAGTGGCTATTGCCCGGGCTTTAGTCAATGAACCTGTAATGATCTTAGCTGATGAAGCTACAGGAAACCTTGACACAAGAACTTCATATGAAATAATGGCTCTTATGCAGGATCTCAATAAACAGGGACGTACAATTGTCTTTGTAACACACGAACCTGATATTGCTACTTTTAGCAGCAGAACGGTAACACTACGGGACGGGAAGGTTATCAAGGATATTAAAAATGACAATATAAAGTCTGCCAGAGAAGCTCTGGATAACCTTCCGGTAAATGATGACTATCAATAGCTAATCCAAAACCCATTGCAATGAATCTCTCCAATCTCTTCAGAATTGCCTGGAAAGCCCTTTTAAGAAATAAACTACGTGCATTTTTAACCATGCTTGGGATTATCATTGGTGTTGCCTCGGTAATTGCCATGACAGCTATTGGTGAAGGTTCTAAAAAAAGCATCAGTGACCAGCTTTCTTCAATGGGTTCCAATATGATTACGATCCGTCCTTCAAGTAACGTGAATGTTTCAGGTGGAGCAAGAATAGGAGCTTCCGGATTACAAACCTTAAAACCACAGGATACTGAAGCCATTTCCAAAGGCGCTGCGGATGTTTCTTCTGTTTCTCCGGCTGTACAGACCAATGGACAGTCTATCAACGGGCCCAATAACTGGCCTACTCAATTGCAGGGTGTAAATGAAGAGTATTTTCAGATCAGGGATTGGAATATTTCCAGCGGCAACCTTTTTTCCAGAAAAGATGTCACTTCTTCCAACAAAGTCTGCCTTCTGGGACAAACTGTTTATAATAATCTATTTCCTAATGGTGAAGATCCGGTGGGGAGTATTATCAGATTCAATAAAGTTCCTATGAAAATCATTGGCATCCTTGCTCCCAAAGGCTCCAATGCATTCGGGCAGGATCAGGATGATGTGATTATTGCACCTTTTAATACTGTTCAGAGAAGATTTTTAGGAATAACGTATGTACAGACCATTTATGCATCTTCTACGAATGAGAATACTTCACAACAGGCTACCGATCAGGTTTCAGAGATCCTGAGAAAACAGCATAAGTTACCCCTGGATGGAAGCAATGATGACTTCAGCGTAAGAACTCAGGCTGAACTGATTTCCACGATGAGTTCCACCAGCCAGCTTCTGACAGTACTGCTTTCAGCTATTGCGGGAATTTCTCTTATCGTGGGCGGAATCGGAATTATGAATATCATGTATGTTTCCGTTACGGAAAGAACTAAAGAAATCGGCCTTAGAATGTCTATCGGAGCAAGAGGAAAGGATATACTGTATCAATTTTTGATTGAAGCCGTTCTCATCAGTATTACCGGAGGAATACTTGGCGTTATTTTAGGTATTCTCACTTCGGAGCTGGTCACCTTCTTCTTGTCGTGGCCTACTTTTATTACAGAATCGTCAATTATTATTTCGTTTATTGTCTGTGCTGTAACCGGAGTATTTTTTGGGTATTATCCTGCCCTGAAGGCTTCAAAACTGGATCCTATTGACGCATTGAGATATGAATAGTTTTGTGTAAATTTGAATAACGTTGCGGCTTTGAGATATCAGACATAAGTTTATATCTTAACCCTGAAACAACTAAAACAATTAAATACCAAACAAAAGTATGTCAGCCAGCATTTCTTCCAAAACCTTTGATTTTCTAAAGAAATTAAGCAAAAACAACAACCGTGAATGGTTCAATGAGCATAAAAAACTGTATACAGAATCTCAGGGAAATGTTATTGAGTTTTTGGATGACCTGATCAGGGAAATGTCTGGTTTTGATGAAGAACTTTCTAAAATCGACAGCAAAAAATCACTCTTCAGAATTTACCGTGATACCAGATTTTCAAAAGATAAATCCCCTTATAAAACCAATTTCGGAGCTTCACTAGGAATGGGAAAAGGACATCAGAAGGGTGGATACTACCTTCATATGGAACCGGGAAAATCTTTTTTAGCCGGCGGAATCTACATGCCTGAGTCCTCAGTACTGAAGGAAGTACGAAAAGAGATATCGCTCTACGGTAATGATTTTCTTAAAATTCTAGATAATAAAGACTTCAAAAAACATTTTCCGGAACTGGATCAGGATGATAAACTGAAAAAGGTTCCTCAGGGTTTTGAAAAGGAAGATCCTATGGCTGAATATTTAAAACTTAAGAATTTTATTGTAGTGTACTCACTCAAAGATGAAGAGGTTTTAGATCAAAACGCTCTAAAGAATATGACTAAGATTTTTAAGCTGATGAAACCATTTAATGATTTTCTGAATACACCTTTCCAGGCTTAAAAATTCCTGATTTTTTCCCCCACAGATCTCCTTGAATACACAGATTCTTATAAGTAAATGCTTTGAGGATGTAAATTATGTTATTTATGAAAACATTCGTGTTATTTGTGTTTAAAAACCTGTGAAGCTCTCGGGTTATATTTTGCACTTACCTCTTCTTTAAAATAAAAAGCTTGCATAAGGCGTTTCTGTGACAAACTTAAAATATATTACAATTCAGTCCCTTACAAAACATCTAATAAAGACTATCTCCTGAAAATCAATTTATTATATTTAACATTTTTTAAGATAAGTTTTACATTTTTGTTTATCTTTGCTGTTCGTCAAAAAGCTAAGGATGTCTTTATACCAAAAAATTGCAGAAAAACTACAATATATAAGTCCGGATTTTTATAAAAAAAGATACTTTAAGACCTTAAACCATCTTAATAAAGATAATTTTTCGGAACGCAATGTAGAACCGGAACTGGTATGGATCAAAGAATACCTTCCCAAAAGTGCTGTAATACTGGACATTGGTGCCAACGTAGGAACTTTTCTATATCAGCTGGAAAGCAAATTAAATCATGAGCATATCTATGCTTTCGAACCTAATAAAAAGCTTTATACAAGACTGAAAAGACTATTCCCTACAATGCGGGTACTTCCTTTGGCTCTTTCTGACGAAAATACAATAGCGGAATTCAAAGTTCCCATTATCAACGGAAAAACGATTGCTTCCCGTGGAACCTTAAACACTGCTTACAAAGAAAAAGGCGAAGAGAAAAGCTATACTGAGAAAGTAAAGGTTATCAAACTGGACGAATGGGCAGCCCTTGAGCACTTCAACAGATTAGATTTTATTAAAATAGATGTTGAAGGGAACGAAATAAAAACTCTTTCGGGAGCAAAAGAAACCATCAGACAGTTTATGCCTACCTTAATGGTTGAGATGGAACAAAGGCATCACCAAACACCAATATGGAATGAAATCTCTGAAGTAGCAAGCTGGGGATATGAAGTGAAATACCTGAACAGGAACAGCTTTACCCTTGAGCCACTTACAGAGGATATTCTATTACAAAATACAAACGACGAAAAAAATAAAACTCAGTACATTAACAATATTATTTTTATACCTAAAAACCCTTAAAACAACTTTATGAGTGTAGTAGCGAGACAAGGCTTCAAATATTCCATTATTGGCTATATTGGTTTTTTGCTGGGCACAGTTTCTGCAATATTCATTTTTCCAAATGATTTTGAATTTTATGGAAAACTCCGCTACAGTATGCAGACTGCAGAAATGCTTGTTCCTTTTGTGGTTTTTGGAATTTCATACGCTAATGTAAAATTTTTTCATTCTTTACAAAAAGACGGTAAAAATCAGAACATGCTCTCCCTATCGCTTGTTACGATTTTAATTAACTTCCTGATATTTTCTATTGTATTTTTTATTCTTCCTTACTTTTATCCCAAGTTCATGCATTCGGAAGCCTGGAAAATTAAGGGAATTATCCTACCTCTTATTCTGGTTTTATCTCTTTGTGCTATTTTCAATAAATACACGTCTAATTATAAAAGAATTGTTGTTTCTAATATCTTTGACAATCTCTTTCCTAAAATAGCCAATTTGGGAGCTTTCTGTCTTTTCTCTTATTTTGCTCTGTCTCAGAATATAGCATTAGCCTTTTTCTTCGGAATGTTTACTTTAATGCTTTTCGGATATATTTATTACACGAATAAGCTTGAGAAAATTCATTTTGATATCAGCACAGATTATTTTAAAAAGAATAATTTCTGGAAGGAGTTTTTAAACTACAGTTTTTTTGGTTTTCTGGGGACCTTTGGAAATTATCTAGCAATCAATAGTTTTATGATTGGAGAATTTATGGGCATGGAAGAAAATGGTATTTATTCTGTACTGTATGCTCTTATCTCTTTAATTTCCATTCCACAATTGGGGTTATTTAATATTTCGGCCCCTATTATCAGTAAGCATCTTGCCGATGGTGATATGGAAGGCCTTGATAAGTTTCATAAAAAAACATCATTAACCTTATATTTTCTGGGAGCTGTATTGTTTTCCTGTATTATGGTTGGATTTCCTTACCTAACTCAGTTTATGCCTAAAAACGGTGTTATGCTAAGAGAATACGAACCGGTTGTATGGATCTGGGGTTCTGCAGTTTTAATTGATCTGGCAACAGGATTTAACGGAAATATCATCTCTCTTTCAAAGTATTACAGATTCAATATTCTGTTAATGCTTTTATTGGCAGGATTAACGATTGGACTGAATTTCTATTTCATCAAAAACACTGATCTGAAGCTTATCGGAATTGCTTTATCTACAGCTATTTCCCTTACCATCTATAATGTTCTTAAAATTTTATTCAACTACATTGTTTTCAAAGTTTCACCATTAACTATTGAAATGATCTTCGTATCTATCATTTGTACCCTGGCGATTACTGTAGCAATTGTTCTGCCTAATTTTGACAACAACTTCATCAATCTGATCTATAAGCCAGCCGTAGTTCTTGCATTAATTTATATCGGAAACTATTTTACAAAAATTTTCCCGATCGAGGATTACCTGAATGCAAAGTTTATTAAGAGTATTTTTAAGTTTAAATAAAACTTAGAAAGAAAAATAAAGGAACAAAAATGCAGTTTTTTAACCGGCAATAAAACCGTTTAATAACTGTTCTACTTTTGTTTGGACTTCTGCCCTACCATAACTTTTCTGAAAATCGAAATGAGTTTCGGCAAGCTCTTTCAGCTGTTCGAGAATATTCTCTTTTTCAGGTACAATGAAATTCAGTTTTGAAGGATAATTCTTTGGAAAAACAGCCAGTTTCCCATAGGTAATTGAATCACCCAGGTTTCCTGTCATCTTGGTTTGTCCATATGTTTCCTGTATGCTGAAAAATTCAGTCCCCTGCTGAATCGGGCACCAAAGCACATCTGCTTTCTTCATCCACTTCTCAAAATCTTCTGCAGAAACCCTTTCTGAAAAATAGGTTACAGAAATATTCTCCGGCAGGTTTGAAGATAAATGTTCGAGCTTTTTCAATTCTTTATCCTTAGCTTTTCCAAGAAAAATAAATTCACATTTCTGATCTGTTCTGATCTGCTGAATAGTAGTGAAAATATGGTTATAATCTCTCCTCTTTTGTGAAACACCACCGGGGATGACAATCATAAGACTTTCATTCTTAGATTTCACAAAGTCTCTGGCATAAAAAAGAGGTAAAAACTGATGTCTGTCAGAGGTCAATGCTTCATCCAGCACCATCAGGGATTTTGATTCCTGATATACTTTAGTGGCATACAGCAACCCTTCTTTTAACCACAACTTCATCCGGTAGATAACATCTCCTTTAAATATACTTTTAAGCAAATCAAATTTTGAAGCCCTGGTAAAATTGAGATTATGGGTAATAACAGCTGTATTGTATTTATTTGTTACAGCAAGAAATGTATTAAAGAAACGATGAACGGTTCCTACAATAACCAAATCATATTCTTTGGTCTTAAGCTGATCTAAAATCATAGAACTATCAGACAAAAAAACATTTGATTCTGTTTCGCCGAGCTGATCTTTAATTTTTTTTGAAAAATAATAATCTACACTGAAATTCTGAGATCCTTCCATAATATCTATGAAAGCCTGTGCTATTTCTGCGTGGGTGTCTATTTCTATGTAGGCTATTTTTTTCACTAACTGATAGCGGTTATTTTTAGGTTTTGGCTAAAGCCGATTTAATTTTTATTTTTCATTACGAATGGGCTAAAGTCCATTCCTATTGATGTTTATTTTGGATTACAGCATTATATTTTCAGCCATTTTTTCTTCAGCATTTTCCAACGCTGATCATTGACTACCTTCTGTTCTTCTTTTGTAATTTTAAGCTCCAGTTTTCTTGACTTACAAGCTTCATAGGATTTTACAATATCAAAAAAGAATGATGGCGATTTGCTTTTCATTGCTTCCTTTGAAGAGGCTATATAAGCCAGAAACCTGTTTAATCCTAAAAAATAGAAATAATGGCCGTAATAATCAGCCGGTTTGATGGTATAATCGGCTCCTTTTACTTTGATAAGTTTTACATGGAGTTCCGGCAGGACCACTTCCTTCCATCCCAAATGTTCCAATACAATAGAATCTATATTATCCCAACCTAATGTTTCCCTTAAACCACCCATCTGAACAAAGCATTCTTTTCGGTAAGCTTTCATAGGTCCTCTTACATGATGTTTATTGGAGTTTCCTTCGTACACCCAGTTCCCTTCCTGTTCCACATAAAGTAAACCTCCTACCAATCCATATTCAGGGTTATTAGCAAAAGCTTCTTTTACAGTTTCCAGATAGTTTTCAGGTAGAATAATATCAGCATCAAATTTACAGATGATATCAAACTCATTTACAGATTGTGTCTGCAAACCATTTTTAAAGGCATGAACAACCTTTGAACCAGGCTGATGTTCTGATTTCTGAAGGTTTATTGTTTCAAAACGGGAATCAGTCTCTGTATATTTCCTGATCACCTCAGGAGTAGCATCTATGGAACCGTCATTAACGATTACTACCTTAAAGTCCTTACTACTTTGTTGTTGCAGGGAATCCAGAGTGAATGAGAGGTTCTGCTCTTCGTTATGGGCAGGAATAATAATTAAAAACCTCACGGATTATTTTATAAATGATGAATAATAAGTGATAAATGGTGCTTTCACATCATTTACCACTCATTGTTTTATTTTACTTGTTATGCGGCTTCAGCATGTTTTTCGGATCAAGGATCTCATCAAGTTTTTCCTGAGAAAGAATTCCTCTTTCTAAAACAAGATTGTATACACTTTTTCCGGTTTCCAATGCATCTTTGGCAATCTGTGTGGATTGTTTGTAACCGATATAAGGGTTCAATGCTGTAACAATTCCGATGCTGTGTTTTACCATATTCAGACATACTTCTTTGTTGGCAGTAATTCCTACCACACATTTATCACGAAGGGTATCTAGTGCATTGCAAAGGAAATTGATATTTTCCATAATAGCATGAGAAAGTACCGGCTCCATTACGTTAAGCTGCAATTGTCCTGCTTCTGCAGCAAAGGTTACTGTAAGATCGTTTCCAAATACTTTAAAACAAACCTGGTTTACCACTTCAGGAATAACCGGATTTACTTTACCTGGCATAATAGATGATCCCGGCTGCATTGGCGGAAGGTTGATTTCGAACAGTCCAGCTCTTGGTCCTGATGAAAGCAGTCTTAAATCGTTACAGATCTTTGATAATTTTACTGCAAGACGCTTCATCGCTGAAGAATAAATCACATAAGATCCTGTATCCGGTGTAGCTTCTACAAGGTTAGGTGCGGAAACAATCGGGAATCCTGTGATCTGAGCTAAATTTTTAGCACAAAGTGTAGCATATCCAACTGGGGCATTCAGTCCTGTTCCTATGGCAGTAGCTCCCATGTTTACTTCTACGAAAAGGCTTGCATTATTATTCAGTTTGGAAATATCTTCTTCCAGTGTAGCAGCATATGCTTCGAACTCCTGTCCTAATGTCATAGGAACAGCATCCTGAAGCTGTGTACGTCCCATTTTGATAACATCATGGAACTCCTGTCCTTTTGCACGGAAAGCTTCAATGATTTTCTCCAGTTTTTCTACCAGACCGATATTCATATGCAGCAATCCCATTTTGATTGCGGTAGGATAAGCATCGTTGGTTGACTGTGAAAGGTTGATATGATCATTAGGTGAACAAAACTCATATTCGCCTTTATTTTTCCCTAATTTTTCCAATACAATGTTAGCAATTACTTCATTCGCATTCATATTGATTGAAGTTCCTGCTCCTCCCTGTATCATATCTACCGGAAATTGCTCATGGTATTTTCCTGCTACGATCTCATCGCATGCTTCTGCAATTTTGAAATACAGGTTTTCATCAAGAAGTCCTAATTCATAGTTGGTTTTTGCGGCTGCTTTTTTTACGAAAGCCAGTCCTTTGATAAAATCCGGATACGCTGACAGAAGTTGTCCGGAAATTTTGAAGTTGTTGATTGCTCTTTGGGTCTGCACTCCATAATAAGCGTCTAAAGGCACGTTCAGTTCGCCTAATAGATCACTTTCTTTTCTGAAATTTTCCATTACAGATATTTTACTGTTTTTGATCGTTTAAAGATAGCAAAAACGCATCGATCCGATGCGCTTTAATTTGAATTATTTTACTGAATATTTTACATTTAAAGCTTGCAGTATAGCCCATGTTTCGGCATCCATAATTCCGTCATAATTTTGTGGACGGAAATGATACTGGAAAGCTTCAATCGTCTTCTTGGTGGCATCATCCCATTTTCCGCTAAGCTCTATTCCATAACCCAATTTCTGTAATGCAGTCTGTATAGCAAAAATGAAGACTGTATCATTATATTTTGCCGGAAGTTCTGTCTGTGCAAGATCGAAGTAGTTTTGTTTGGCTGCTTCATCATACCACATTCCTATCTGGTATTCATCATATAATTTTTTCCAAGGGAACATTGGCCCGGGATCCTGCTTTCTTGTAGGTGCAATATCTGCATGGCCAATCACATTGGTTGCCGGGATCTGATATCTTGTCACAATATCTTTTGCCAACGCTGCTACTTTTCTTATCTGTGCATCACTGAAAGGAACAAAAAGTCTTTTACCTGTTGCATCAGTAGTAAAGCCTGGATTTACAATTTCAATTCCTATGGAAGTATCATTAAGATTCTTGTCAGCTCTCCATGAACTTACTCCGGCATGATAAGCACGCTTATTCTCATCTACCAACTGATAGATTTCATTATCTCCGGTATTGTTTACCAGGTAATGAGCACTTACTCCCGGCTGGGTAAGAACAGTGATGGACTTGTCATCAGGAAGTACAGTATAGTGCATGATCAGATAACGTTGTCTAAAGTTCTGCGCCATGGCAGGGAAATACGTTTTTACAACTTTATATCCTGCAGGTTTTGCGGATACAATAGAACCATAACTTGCTGTATTATCATTTTTTGTTGGGTCTGCTATATTAGTAGTAAAAAAGTCTACTCCATGATCGCTTACAACTTTTGGTTTTGGAGCTTCCGGAGTTTGCGTCTTAACTGCTGTTTTTGGCTGTACCACTGGGGTTTTCGGTTGGTAGGTATTTTTTTTTACATTTTTCTGAGAAGCACACGAAAAAACTAAAGTGCTTAATCCGATGATATATAATGTCTTACGCATCAGTTTGGTTTTTTATCAATTTATTACTTCAAAAATACGCAAAAATTTCTTGAAATTTATTTGGTAAATAAGGAAATCTATTCTATATTTGCACTCGCAATAACAGAACAACGATCATTAAAAAATAAACAAAAAGGAGGGTTGCCAGAGTGGTTAATGGAGCAGTTTGCTAAACTGTCGACGCGAAAGTGTCGCAAGGGTTCGAATCCCTTACCCTCCGCACTCTTATATATTCGGGGCGTAGCGTAGTCCGGTCATCGCGCCTGGTTTGGGACCAGGAGGTCGCAGGTTCGAATCCTGCCGCCCCGACTGTTTTAGTAATTTTCTCAAAATTACAAATGGGTGCGTAGCTCAGCTGGATAGAGCATCTGCCTTCTAAGCAGACGGTCAAAGGTTCGAATCCTTTCGCGCTCACAAAAACCTCATCATTTTTTATGATGAGGTTTTTTTGTTTTTATTTTTCTTTCAAACCAGCCTTTTTAAGAAAATAGAAAGATCAAACTCAACTCAGAAGGCTTTGCAAATCTGCAAAATAAAGTGATATACGATAATGCAGGAAGGTATCAATACATAATAGTCCAAAGAATAAGCCCGTAAACCCTAATGATAATCCCCTATAATAATCCGCTGTAAAAATGAAACAGAGAATTAGTGAAATAATAGTGAGCATAGCCCATACAATTCTAAATACAGTATAGGACTTTTCATCATTTTTTATTTTCCTATATTCTGCTGCAACTGTTTTCTGAGCATCCTTTTTAAACTTTTGGTTTATTTCTTCTGCATATCTGATTCTGTTCATTACAAGGTATGTACCATAGCAGGTATTCAATACTAATAATAAGAAAATTGGGATCATCATTCCACGCAAAAGTGTATTTTCACTCCTGAGTACCAAAATAAATAGCAGAACGAGTAATACTGAAAATGAAAGCATCCATTTTCCCTGCTCAGCATCTCCGTTTGCCCAGGATTGCAGTTGAATAAAATCCATGATGTTAGGTTTTAGAATATTGTACTTCTGTGGTTGTTTCACCAAATTTTTGTTTGAAAGAATAGTAGAAATGTGACAAGTTTTCGAAACCGAGGTCTAAGTAAAAATCTGTAGGCTTTTTCTGTTTATATTTGATTAAATAATAAGCTTCTTCCAAGCGTTTTTCCTTCAGCCATTGTTGTGGAGGGCGGTTAAAAACTTTGGCAAAATCACGTTTAAACCCTGAAATACTACGTCCCGTTAGCTTGGCAAATGATCCTACACTAATATTGAACATAAAATTATTATTCATAAATTTCTCGAGGTCAACAAGATGTGGTTTTGCAAAATCGAACAAAACATATTTAAGGTCAGGATTACTATCCAGCAAAAGTTCAATCGCTTCCCTGATCTTTAATTCTGCCAGTCTAGGTGTTGCCTCTTTGGTTTTGTTGATATAGGGAGCCAACGAAATAAAATAGCTGTGTAAGAACTCATTGGGTTCAAAAAAAAACTTCTGCTTTCCCTCATAACATTCTTTAATCTTAATTTTATTCTCAAAAGCATAATGCTGGAGTGTCTTACTATCTAATGTAATAGCAATAAACTTATAGTTCCCAGATTTTGAAGGATATTTAATCGTTCGGATCAGCTGGTTTCGCTTTACCAGTATCACCGTATTTTCCTTAATAATTGTAGTATCATTATCGTAAAAAGCATGAGTCTCGCCAGCCAGTTGAAATCCTAAAAAATGATCAGGATAATATTCTTCAGTTCCTCTTTGCATTTCAAACATACAAGAGTACACCAGCTTATCAAATATTATTTCGTACACAGGTTCCATCATTTGAATTGTAAAAAATTAAATATTTCATTTATGAACTCCTGCAGCAGCAATTTCTTTGTCCTGCTCTGCTGTTCCGCCTGAGCAACCAACAGCACCTATAATATTACCGTCCTTATTCTTTAAAACTACCCCTCCTGGAATAGTAAGGAGTCCTCCATTGGAATTAATCATTCCATAGGCGTGCATCTCAGCACCAGAGATAATAGCCCCCATGACCTCGCTATCAACGCCAAACATAGCTGCAGTTCTGGCTTTTTTTAGAGCAAAGTCGATAACTCCATATAAACTATCCAATCTTGCAAAAGCAACCAGGTGTCCACCTGTATCTATAACTGCTATACTAACTGCTATTCCTAAATGTTTGGCTTTTTCTATAGAGGCATTCAAAATTTGAGTTGCCTCATTATATGTAATGTTCATTTTATATATTTTTAAAGTTTAAATGAAAGAAGCATGAACAAGAATATGTTCATGCTTTCCTAAAATCAATTAGCTTTTTGCAGTCCAGGCTTCTGCCTGCAGCTGCTTAACAAAATCCTCAGTTTCCTTAGGATGTACATTTCTGAAATTGGAATTATCGTCCAAAGCTACATTTACAATGCAGTCAGCCATTGATTGTGGATCCAGCTGTTGCTTTAAAGACTCAGCAGCTCCGTCAAATGCGGATGATGGGGTAAAATTAGTTTCAGGGTTATACCATCTGAAGATCGAATCTACACCACGATCATTAAAACCTGTACCGAAAACCCCAGGGTTGCAGGTTGCAATTTTGATATTAAAATCTGCCAGTTCTGTTCTCAGCCCCTCAGCAATAGCACCCATAGCATGTTTTGATGAGCAATAAGCTGCAACATATGGAACCGTCCATAATTCTCCCATAGAAGTTGTAAATACAATCTTTGCAGCCTTCTTCTGCCCTACCCATTTCTTAATGAAACCCTGAGCAAGCTCCAGCCCTCCAAAAACATTCACATCAAACATAGAACGGATAAGTTCCAAAGGCTGTTCAGCAATTGGTCCTCCTTCCATAATTCCTGCATTACTGATCAGAATATCAACATCGTACTTATCTACAATGTAATTGATATCACGAGAATTGGAGACATCCAACTTATCAGCGATCAATTCAACACCCAGTTCCTTTGCTTCACGAATCAGATCACTCATCTGGGGATATACCTGTGCCGTGGCAATTACTTTATACCCTTTTCGGGCTAGATCAAATGCAGCGATTTTTCCAAAACCACTTGCAGCTCCTGTAATTAAAATTGTTTTGCTCATTTAATGTTTGTTTAAATTCTATAACAAAGTTGCTTAAATTACGCAAAGCCAATATTGCCTCACAGCTCTATTTTATATTGCTCAAAAGTTCAATATTATTTTATGGAGGTATTTACTATTTAAAAAGTATAAAGTTGGGTTAAAAGATATTATTGCTCCACAATGGTAAGTGAGTTATAGGCCCCACTATCTGAAATATCGAATTGGCTGATTGTACCATCAAATGCTACAGTAATCCATGTAAATGGTCTTAATTTATCTCCTTTATTCAAATAAACACTTACCGTGCAAGCTGATCCGACCGGTACTGCATTTGGAGCAGCTCCGGTATCGGAAGCATATCCATTATTTGTTTTGACTCTTTGAGTGATGGTCCCTGCCGGATTTCTGACCTCCCAAATTGCTTCTGTCTGATTATTCCCTCCTGTATTGACCTGGCTCGATTGTAATGCAAAAGTAAAAGTGGCAAAGTATATTCCAGTTCGAGGAGCGATAAACTCACCGGTAGATGGACTAAAGTTACTGGTGGGAACACCAGAGTCAGAATCTAATTTTTCTGTCCAATTGGTTAAATATGATGATCTCCTTTGCACAATACCGGATTTAGGTCCAATCTCTGCAGGTGTACCACTCTCAAACACATATGTATCCTGAGTAGTTTTACTGGCCATTACAATAATTCGTGGTTTACCTTTTGGAAAAAAACTAACCCAATTCGTTCCATCTGAAAACTCTAAATATCCTTTCACTCCAATAGCTGGACTTCCAACATATCTCAATGCACCAGCACCAGCCTGCACAGCCGTTTTGTTGGTATTTCCCACTGCTACAGCGCCATTATTTCCACTACGCAAATCTATGGCAACTTTTGGACTGGCAACCAATACACCAAGTCTACCGGTATTGTCAACAATAACCTTCCCTGCATCGGTTTTAATTTCAACAGGATTGGTGGGATTTTCTATACCCACCCCTATTTGTGCATTGCTATGCCCTGCCCAGAAAAGCAACAGTGCGGATATTCTGATTAAATTCTTTATATTATTTTGTTGCATCATTATTTGTTTTTATAGTTCGCTAATACTTAGGTTATTTAGCTTCCCATCGTTTAAGGTATTTCTTCCGGAACTTATATTATGCTTTACACTGAATTTAATGGTATTACCAGTTTTAAGATTAAAAATTGCATTACAATTTCCACTTATATAATTATTTACAGCTCCGGCCTGAAATGCAGGATAAGAATTGACTGTTTTGAATATTTGAATATTTTCCACATTCCGATTACTTTCTACTGCTGTTTCTATGTAAGTGTTTTTTGGAATGTTACCACTAGCTAAAGTAATATTGAAAGATACCAGATAGAACCCATCACGAGGGGCTGTAAAAGTACCCGTAGAAGGATCAAAATCGCCATTCGGAGTGGTTCCCAGATCTACTGTCTCGCTCCAGCCGGATATATAGGTTGTACTATTACCTCCTATACTTTGGGCAGAACTTTTATTGGCATTAACGAGTGCTTTGGTTGGCGGGGCAAGAGGCAGGGCAATCCATTGTTCACCATCAGAATATTCCAAAAAACCACCTGTATTATAGCGTATAGCCCCTGCACCAGCTTCTGCGGGTGTTTGTGTGCCGGTTCCGAGACCAATAAGCCCCTTATTGTCTGTTGAACGAAGATCCACTTTGGTTATGGGATTTAAAACACCAATGCCCAGATTACCATTGGCATCTACAACCATATCATTGGAAAGCTTTGCAGCATCAGGAGTTGTTCCGTTGTCTTTTGCTGCATCTATTTGTAAGGGCTGTGAAGGGCTAGAGGTAAAAAAACCTACCTGTGCAGCTGTCTTAGACGAGTAAAAAAATAGAATACAAGCAAATGCCTGATATATAATATTGATTTTATTCTTCATAGTAATCTATCTTTTAATGTTCTATAATCGTTAAGTTATTGAATCCGTCATCCGGATTAGTTGGATCAGAAGGATTAGTGGTCACTCGCAACCCTATGGATCCACTTGAGATCAAATTGTGCCAAAGTCTTGTTACAACCTTTGTTCCGGCAGTTAATGTAAGTGTAACTGTACTTGAGCCTCCCGCCTGTGTAGATCGGGTAGAATTGGCGTCATCCGAAGTCCCTGTCATAGATTGTCCGAAGGTTTTGTAAACACTCGCCAGCACTGTGTTGGTTGTCGTATTATAAAATTGGGATTCTACTCTGGTCCCGTCATTAATTACAGCTCCATTGAAATTAAAGGTTAGCAAAAAGGTATAGGTTCCATTACGGGGAGCTGTGAAAACACCCGATGTTCCATCAAAACTGCTGCTCATATCACGTACCACATTCCAATTACTGATATTGGTAGCTGTATTTTGTGTTATTGACTGGCTGCTCACTTTACGGGTAACAATCACCACTTTTTGAGGGGCTATATATGCTTTGTGCCATACAGAACCGTCTGATACTTCAATTTTTGCTCCTACAGGAACATTCACTACATCATACCTTACCGCTCCGGCACCAGCATCAGTTGCAGTCATGGTAGTAGTATTGAGGCCTAAAGCATTTTCTGTTCCCTGGGATCTCATGTCAAGTTTTACAAGAGGTTTTAAAACCCCTACTCCAATAAAACCTGTTGTTTTGCTTACCACAACATCATTGGATACCTGTACCGCAGATAATGTTTCACTTGTTAAATTGTCTTTAGCTCCATCTACATGTAAAGCCGCTTGGGGATTAGGTGTTCCTATCCCAATTTGGGCATACACAAGGTCAATACATGGATAAATTACTCCTAAGAAGAGTATTAGAAAACGAATTTTCTTTTTCATTTGTATAATTTTTGGATTGAATTTTGTAGAAATTCAGGTGATTGACTGAAGTAAGGCAGACGTTCCTTACACAAGCACCTGGCTTTTCCATTTGGTTATAGTATTCCTGCTTAACTTAAAATGCTTAGCAAGCTGAGAATTATTTAATTGATATTTTTTCTGGTAATTCAATATATGAGATATTGCTGAGACATCATAAGAACGGTGTCTTTGATTGAATTGGGTATTATCACTGGAATTGGTATTAAAAAGAACTTTGTTGATCTGTATAACGTCCAGTACTGATAAATTTTCTTTAGATAAAAAAATTCTACACATCTCTTCTTTTTCAGGATACTTTATATTGATAATATCACTGTATATTTTTTTGTAATCAGGAGTGTTTTTCATAATTTTTTTCACATAATTCCGCCGTCAAAAATACTGTATTTACAAGATATAAAGCGACTTATGGTTATAGATATAATTCGATAAGCTAGATATATGCTCTGTACAAAAGCTATTTAGTGATATTTTTTGTCTGTTGATATTTGTTTTGCCATTTATACAGTGTAGATTTGGGAATTCTGTACTCTTCTATAATTTGTACTTTTGTTTTACTCCCATTTTCTATCTGTTCCAGAATAAAATCTACCAATTCACGGGTATAAATGTTTTTTCTGTATCGGGGAAGCCTGCTTTTTGTATTTTCATTGCGGGTATAATCAGCATTGGCTGGTGGAGCATAAAGGATTAAATATTGAGAATAGAGTCGAAAGAAATCATACTCCAGCAATATGCTAAACTGCAAGATTATTTCAGTATTTAAATTCTTCTGCAAAAGCATTGAATTCAATTCAGCTTCGGTACATTTTAAAAAATTACAGATTCTAAATACCTCCATTTTACATTCTTCAATACGTACATTTATCAAAGAGCCAATATGTATATTTTTTAGATCAACATTCATAGATTAGGCTCATTTTACGGTTATTTTTTTTCATCACTTGTGTTTTTTATTATGTTTTTATCAATCGTTTGAACTTAATTTTATTCGGAATTTTATTCAACAAAAAGCCTGTATTCGATTCATAAACCACTTTTTCTTTGCATAAAATTTGTTTTTAGTTTACTATCAAAGTCATCTTTTTACTTAAGATGAACATTCCTAAAATTGGAATCATCCCTTACTATTGCATAGAATAAATAATTATTGATGGTATATTTTTATTGATGTTATGAAGAATATAATGCGTGTTTGAATGCAGACATTGTTCCCATGATTACAATTGTTTTGTTAACAAATTTGCTTGAAATACACAAAACCAATATTGCCGTAAGGTTTTATTTTATATTACTGAAAGGTTCATGGCCAATTAAATAACTTTATCTATTAATCCAATAACATTTCTATGCATCTCTCCTTTATTTAGAATCAAGCATAAATAGATTTTGGTTTTGCTTATATTTTCTTTTTCGTACTTTGGTATTGTTTTACTTATCCAGAAAATAATCAATGGAAACCATAGAGGAATTTTATCATCATAAATTTAATACATATCCAGAAAATATATACGATACGATAGGTCAGTTCAATGCATTCCGTATTGAAGAACGAATGAAAAATAATGAAGAGCTTCCTCCACATATTCGTAGAAATTTCTTTAAAATTATGCTTTTTTCAGGGGAGAACATATTCAAATATGGCCATCAAACAGTCAAAGTAAGTGGTAACACACTATTATTTTTTCACCCAGATATCCCTTATTCCTACTTACCTTTATCTTCTGATACAAAAGGGTATTTTTGTATTTTCAGAAATGAATTTTTCCAGAGCACTCATAAATTACAACTGGATCAGCTCCCTCTTTTTAATACTTCTCTCCCTCCTGTTTTTACATTATCTAACATTCAATACGAGGAGGCAAAATATCTTTTCATTAAAATATTTCAGGAAGCACAGAGTGATTATATTTACAAATATGATCTGATCCGTAATTATGTCAGTGAATTGTATTATCTGGCTATGAAATGGACACCTCCCGGAAATACTATTTCCCAATTCGGAAATGCCGGAAAACGAATTACTACTATTTTCTCCGAACTATTGGAACAACAGTTTCCCATTCAGTATAAAACAGATACTTTAGCGCTGCGCCATCCTAAAAATTATGCAGAAAAATTGTCTGTTCATGTTAATTACCTGAATAGGTGTATTAAAAAAACAACAGGCAAAACGACCGGAGAACATATTTTTGAAAGAATAGCTACAGAAGCAAAAATTCTACTCCGAGATACAGACTGGGCCATTTCGGAAATAAGCGAAGTGCTTGGTTTTGATGATCCTGCTCATTTTAATAAATTCTTCAAAAAACAAACCGGAACCAACCCCACTTCATTTCGATTGGTTTGATTTTTACAAATATCAGTATTATTTCTACCATCATCTCATCATTTGTACATTTTAATTTTGCACTGATAAAAAATAGTACAAAAATGGAGAATTCTAAGATTTGGTATATCACCGGTGCATCAAAAGGTATGGGTCGGGCATTGACAGAACAACTGTTACTTCAGGGTCAAAAAGTTGCCGCTACATCTAGGCAGGCATCAGCATTCTCAGAAATCATCAGAAAAAATGAAAATTTTCTTCCGTTGCAGGTAGATCTTACGGATGAAAAATCAATTGCAGATTCACTTAAACAAACACAAAATAAATTTGGAAAGATTGATATCATTGTAAATAACGCAGGATATGGAATTGGCGGAGCATTAGAAGAACTGTCTGAGCAGGAGATTCAGGACAACTTTAATGTCAATTTCTTTGCTGTTACCAAAGTCATTCAACAAGCTCTTCCTTATTTACGAAATCAGCTTTCGGGGCATATTATCAATATTTCATCAATAGCAGGGTTTGCACCAGGAACCGGATGGAGTATTTATGCCGCTTCTAAATTTGCAGTAAATGGCTTATCGGAAGCTCTTGCCAATGATTTAAAGCCTCTGGGTATCCATGTCACATCTGTTTTACCAGGTTGGTTTCGCACGAGTTTTGCTCATCCTGAGTCTATTGAGTTTTGCAGCAAGCAGATTGATGATTATCAATTCATAAGAGAAGCTCATCAAAAATTTAGTGCATTAGATGGCAAACAGCAAGGTAATCCTGATAAGATTGCTGATGCTTTCATCACCCTAACAAACATACCAAATCCCCCTGTACATCTTTTCTTAGGAAGTGATGCTTATCAAAGAGCCAATGATAAAATCGTCCAACTATCAGAGGAAATAGAGCAATGGAAAAAGCTCTCGGAATCAACGGATTTTTAGTCTGTTTTATGCTTTAGCCCGAAAAAGCTCACCATAGAAATGATGGGCTTTTCGTTTATGGATTGCAGTTTATTTTAATTCTTCTGAAGATCTTTCTTTTTTACCAGCATAAAGTTATCGTTTGCTTCATTTTTTTCAATGTTATACCCCTCATTTAATTCGAGAACCCAGCCGTCGCCTGATATCTTTTCACCCTCTATCCTGACAGGATTAGATATTGAAATCTTATCCCAGTTTGGGCTCATTAATGCACCATTTTCAACAGTCAGAATTCCCCATTTATCTGTAACTCTGATAGTAGGATATACGGTTCCTTTATCTTCAATAGGAATTATATTTCTTGGATCGAAAGAAACGTTCATCTTTTCGAATTTTATTTCAAAATGAGGACTTTCTATCAATTTGGATTTATATTCAGCAATAAGCTTTTTCTTTTTTTCTTCCCTCTTTGTCTCTTCTTCGGTAATTATTCTTCCGTTGTAATGATCGGATATTGTTGTCACCGTATTATTTGAACGATCCGGAATAGTAATATTGAATGCTTTCATAAAATAATCTGTCAAATCCGTTTTTCCCGTCATCTTTTTATTCCAGTTTTTATCTTTATTATAGAGTAAGTATCCATAAACAGGCACTGTGTAGTAAGCAAATGATCGCACAAATGTTGCATTCTTAAAAAAACTATTAATTCCATCCACTAAAAAAGCAGCAGTCTGTGTTTTATTTCTGTTACTCACTACCACTCCTGTAAATTCCGCCATTCCTTCATTGAGTTCCAATAGATTTTCACTGACGTTAGAACCATTATAAAGGCTATGTCTGTATTTCCTGAAAGTAAGTGCGTTCGTAAGATGTCCCTGTAATTCTTTTTCTGAAACAGATTTCAAGGCTTTTTTCAAGGCTTCAAGTTCTAAACGGAGATAAACTCTACCTTCTTTCTGATCCAGGTGATTGTTTTCAGCATTGCTCAATTCAAAACCCAATGATGGCTGTATACGATGAAAAGACTCATGGGCAAGCAAACCAACTCTGTTATATTTATTTTGAGGGAGAGGAAGCATAATCATTGCCCATCGTTTTCCATTCCAGTCTAATGCAGTATTCGCAATATTAATTTTATCAGGTAAAACTCCCGTATAAACATTTCCAGCTGCTTTTAAAATACCATTTTCATCAGCCTCATTGGCAAAAATTGCTCTTGTCTTTGGGTTAATTAAAAGTATTGGGCCATAGAGATCTTTATTCCAAAGTTCTATATTCTTTTTAGACTCGGTTTTAAGTTCATTATAAAAGTTTGAAATACTATCTAAAGAAATCATATTTTTTTGCCCCGTTAGATATTGTCCCAATAAAGAAAACAGTATGATGAAAGTAAAAGTCTGCTGCATGGTTAAGTTTTTAAGTTTCACAGACTACCACCTATTACAGTTATTGTAAGTGTCTGTACCACAAATATAATAAATTACAATTCTTATTTTAATCTGATGATTTTAAGAATATAAAAAAGCCTTAGAAATCAATCTAAGGCTCTTCATTATTTTTAAACATCTTTTTTCATTTTCACTTGGATTTTAGATGCTTCCATTTTCTTCTTTTTTGATTGCTCCCGTTTCATCTTTCTGTATTCCCAGGGAGCAATAGCATGAACATCCTGCCAAAGACCCATCTTTTTCTGTTGAGCCTTTTCCTGTAGCCTCCCTAAAGAATCATCTTTAGAATAAGAGAAGTACCACCACCCCATTCCTGCTTTTATCACCTCTTTTGAAAGGTATTTATCCTGATCGTAATATACTTTGGCAATAGAGCGCCCATAACGGTCTGTACTGGTTTCAGTAAACTTAATTGTTTTCCCAAACACCTGAGAAGATGTGAATTGCTTGGCATTTTTCCCGAAAGCCTGTCCATTTTCCGGACAATCAACATCTGCCAATCTGAGTTTTTTTTGTTTATTCCCTTTTAAAAGGACGGTAATGGTATCTCCATCTGAGATTTTAATTACTTTTCCGCTTGTCTGTGAAAACAGGATTGCAGGGAAAAACAAGCTCATCAACATTAATCGTTTCATGCGGCAAATATAGGGATTAAGAAGAAATAAAATAAAGGAAGCTGGAGGATGGAAGCAATGAAGATCAAAGCACATACCAGTGAAAACTACTCTCTTACTTCAATTTTGAATTGAGCTTTTTCTAATAAATAAACAAGTGTTTCAAAATAATATTTACTTGTATTTTGAATGATAATATCAGTATTATCAAAAATTATTGCTGTATTGATCTCATTGTTTTTAACTATATCAATTAAATAATCCTCTAAAGAATCTAAATTACTCCCGAAATAACCTCTCTTACCAATTAATTGCTCTCCTAAATAATAATACAAATCTTCATCATTTTCAATTAATCTACCGTCAATATATACTTCATTGATATTTTTAACTTCAAAAATATTATGGTTCCAAAGATAACAAGCTGTAAGATAAGCTCCTTTTATTTCTAAATTTTTAATCTTAGTCCAATCAATCTCAATACTATTATTCCAATTATAGAAAATATCAACAATAAATTGATTATAACTATCGCTTAAAGCACTTTTATGATTTGACATAATAACATCCAAAAATATCTCTTCAATATTATCACGTTCTTCAAGTAAATAAATATAATCTGTAGTGAATGTTATTTCGTACAAACAAAAGGTAATGTTATTTCGTACAAACAAAAGGTAATGTTATTTCTACTTTCAACATAAATACTTAATTTCCCATCATCTTCAATTTGGTCTAAAATGTCTTGTCTATAAGCTTTATCAATCTTTAAAAGTAATTTATCTTGAATTATATTTTCATTCCTTTTTAAATTGATATAATTGATTCCACAATATTTATTATTTAGCTCTATTGTCATTTATTTTTTATTTATTTCGTAAACTTTCTTACAATCCCTATCTGTAGTTCACCAACATCAATCAATTCATGCGGCAAATCTAGACTTCAAAGGGAAGAATAAAGCTAAAGTTGAGACTTTATTAAGTGTAAAACTTTGACTAGCCTTGTTTAAGGCAGTAAATTTTATGTAGAAAACCATCCGGAAATTTATGAATTACCTCGAAATAATATCGACATGGTAATCTCCTATGATACTCCCGTTCGTGCCCAGATACAACTTGTCTTCTACAAGAAGAGATGTTTTTTTAAAAACCGGATGTCCACAATTGCTCATTTAAAGTAAATCGACCCAATATAAAATCATCAGGATAATTTTCAAATCCTTGTTTCTGTTTTAACTCGTCAATAATTTCATCAGCTTTGTCTTCATCTAAAAATACACCAATAACTCTCTCATCATCTAAAAAAGTATGAATAGTATAAATATGACTAACCCGAAAAACATATTGTAAGTTCAACTCTTTTATTGATTTGCTGCCCTCACTAATCACATCTTCTTTCGTTAAATAATCCCGCCCGATTTCTCCCACAACACTATTGAATCCATTTTGCCAATGAATCGTATTTAATTGATATTTCCGGACAATAACTCCGTCAGGATAAGTACTAAATCCAGGGAGAGTTAATACGTTCTCCTTTGCTATTTCGAGCAGTTCTATATCATCAAAATATCCCAAAAATTCCAGTCCGTGTGAGTATCGTCTGTATAGATATGCTCCAGTGCATATACAAAGTAATTCATAGTATTTTTTTCTGAAAAGATATCAATTAAAAACTTAATAATTTAAACAAAACATGGGACAGCTTTATAAATATCTAAGCCATTACAAAAGCAAGATTTTTATATTCTCTCCTAAAAGCCTTGTCAATATATTCCCACTCTCTGGAATTGACTGATAGTTTAAGATTTTGATAATTTTTAAGTCTGATAACTGTATCTGCTTCAACCTTATTGATGATTGTCCCCAATCGATCTTCAAAAGTATAGGAATCATGCCCAAGATAGCCTTTAGATCCTAATAATACGTCTCCCATTAAATTAAATAAGTCTATATCTGATTTTGCCAGATCCAAATCCACTTCATAAAACGTATTATTAAGCTTGTCAGTTCCCGAATTCCAGATTCTGCAAGAAGAACAATATGCATCTTTTTTATCCTGATCTAAACTTAAAAAATCTATTTCCTGATTTTTTGACCAGGCTGAAAGAATATCTATAACATATTGATTGTAATTATTTCCATCATATCTCATAATAGGTATTCCTCTAGCTGTAATACAATCTTCCGTTGCAGCTGCATCTTCTATTCTAAAATGAAAATCATATAAAACTTCCTCATTCCCATATTGATCAGTGACTTCAATAGAAAAGTAAACAATATTCATATAAAAATCGTCCCAATCTATATCTTTGCTTACATACGAAATCTCATTTAAAACAAATATCTTTTCAAAACTATGATTAAAAGATTCCATTTTAATCTGTAAAGCTTTACAGATCATCAAATCATTGTATTTCACACTTACAGTCATCATATCACTTATTATCAATATTTTAATTTTGAAATATAACTTTTCAACTGTTCTTTATAAACTTCTATATCAACTCCCTGAATGGACGGAAAATTATGTGATTTCTCATCAAAATAATAGGCTACTTTTTTCAAAAAATCATCTTCGTACTCTTCCAGATACTGAGTGACCTTTTCTATCAATTTTGGATCTATATAATCCTCCGGACCTTTAACATAAAAACCTTCATTCACTTCATCATTTTGAAGTGCTTTTTCAAGAGCGGGAAGATATATTTTATAAAAATCATGGGATCTCATATTTTTAATTTTTAAAGATGGGGATGACAAAATTCGGTAATGAGCTATGGAAAAAATAAAAAAATAAAAAAAAGTCCAGTTATTCTAAATCCATGGTTATTAATCAAGTAAAGTTAACAAAAAAGTTTCTCCAAAATTTAATTAAAAATTATCCTTTAATTTATTTTTTTATTTCAAAAAGTATTGTACCTTTGCAACCGCAAAAACGAAATAAAATTCGTTAATGATGACCTTTAATCGGGGCGTAGCGTAGTCCGGTCATCGCGCCTGGTTTGGGACCAGGAGGTCGCAGGTTCGAATCCTGCCGCCCCGACTTTTTTCAAGATTTTAAGGGTGCGTAGCTCAGCTGGATAGAGCATCTGCCTTCTAAGCAGACGGTCAAAGGTTCGAATCCTTTCGCGCTCACAAAATAGCTCATATTGTATGTGAGTTTATTTATTTTGATTTTTGAAAGTATTTTACTTTTTTTAAATTAAAACAATGAAGTAAAATTCATTAAAGATGACCTCATCGGGGCGTAGCGTAGTCCGGTCATCGCGCCTGGTTTGGGACCAGGAGGTCGCAGGTTCGAATCCTGCCGCCCCGACTTTTTTCAAAATTTTAAGGGTGCGTAGCTCAGCTGGATAGAGCATCTGCCTTCTAAGCAGACGGTCAAAGGTTCGAATCCTTTCGCGCTCACAAAACCTCATCATTTTTATGGTGAGGTTTTTTGTTCTTAATCTAATTATTCTGTGTGAGAAATACCTGAAAACTTCCATTACTTATTCAGATATTTTCCAAACCAAGACCTTTTACAAAATACCAATCCACATGGAAAATAGTTGTGATACCAATCAAATTGTTTTAATTTTGTATTCTCTATTCAAATTCAATGAAAAATTTCAAGTTCATTATCGCAAGCAGCATTTTTGCTTTGACTCTATCGTGTAAAACAGCAGCTCCGGTTTCACAGGCTTCTGTTCAGAATGTTTCTTATCAGAATCTTGGGCGTGACGGAAAAATATATGCTGCGTTTTATCAGCAACGGTCTGCAGAATATGAAGCACTTTGCCTGCAGGCATACAATATTGCAAAACTCCGTTTGGATGAAGCTTTAGCACAAAAATCAGGGAAACCTTTAGCTATTGTTTCGGATATTGATGAGACGTTTTTAGATAATTCCTATTACGCCGTTGAGCGTGCAAAAATGGGAAAAGATTATGATCAGAAAACATGGGAAGAATGGACTGCCAAAGGGATAGCAACACCCCTTACGGGTTCTCAGGAATTCTATCAGTATGCTGCCGGTAAAGGTGTACAGGTGTTTTATGTTACCAATCGTATAGAGCAGGAACGTGCCGGAACATTAAAAAACCTTAAGAAATACAACTTTCCTGTTCAAAGTGACAACAATCTTATTCTCCGGTCTAAGGAAAGCAGTAAGGAAAACAGACGGTTGGATATTGCTAAAAATTATAATATTGTTTTGCTGCTGGGTGATAATCTTGCCGATTTCTCCAGTCTATTTGATAAAAAGTCTGAAACAGAGCGATCTGCTGCGGTGAAAAACTCTGCGAATGAATTTGGTAAAAAATTCATTATCATTCCTAATGTTGGATATGGGGACTGGGAATCTTCATTTTATCAATATAAATATGATTATACCCATCAGCAGAAAGATTCAATGATGTATAATGCTGTAAAGGCTACTCCTTAACTTATAAAAAAAAACCTCACAGTTTTTATGGTGAGGGGTTTTATTTTTTCTACATTATTTCCAATTCAGGTTATTTTAGAATCTTTTCATAAATTTCATTCAACAGATTCTGTCTCATCTTTGAATTTCTTTGGGTTAGAAGAATGATAATCCCCCATTTTTTTGCTCTGTTATAGCAAATGATGGATGACTGCCCCATAGAGTCTCCTGACTTCAAATAGATTGTATTTTGATCATCTGTACTGATGTTAAGACCTAATCCCATTTCTCTCTTTTCATCTTTATAATAGATTTTCTCAGTGATTAGAGCTGCTTCAGATATTGGGTTTCCTTTCGTCAAAATTGCTTTTAAATAAGTAATCATATCAGATGCACCTGACTTTACCAAGCCTGCAGATGCTGTAACATTCCAATTAAAAAATTCCTGGGCACCTCCATTAGGATTGTAACCTGTTGTTTTGTTTTTTACATTAAATTCTTTTGTGAATGTATGGGACATTTTTAAAGGATTAATTATTTTCTCATGAATGATTTGGTCGTAAGTTTTACCATATACTTTTTCTAATATTTGTCCAAGCAGAGTATATCCAATGGTGGAATAGCGATATTTTCCATAGTCAATAAGCTCAGTACAGTTATTAATTATAGAGGCTAATGACTGCTCAGTAACGTTACTTACAGGCTGCTGTGGATTTTGTTCTATTAATTTGGCAAAATCTATATCAGGTAATCCGGATTGATGAGAAGCTAAATCTGAAATTTTGATCTTATTTTTAATGTTCTGATTTAAAACATACCCTTTTGGAAGATAGCTGTCTATATAATCGTCCAGTTTCAGCTTATGATCCAGAGCGGCTTGCGCAATTAAATTTGAAGTAAGAATTTTAGTAATGGAAGCTATTTCAAATAGTGAGTTTTTATTAATATCAACAGAACTTTCTTTACTTAATTTACCATAAGCTGTGTAATATTCTTTATTATTACTGATAAAGCCAACGCTAATTCCAACTTCCGGATTTTTTTGATAATTGTCTTTTATAATTGAATCAATTTTTTGGGTAAAATCTTGTCCGAAAGAAAAACTGCTGATGAATAATAACAGGGCGAAAAATGTGATTGAAGTTTTCATTGTATCGTTTTTTGAGGTTAAATATTTATTTCGATACAAATGTGTGAAAGAAAAGAATCCTATACGACCGAATAAATACATTCGATCTTATTTGTTAAAAAAATGAGTACAGATAATTTCAAAACCAAGTACGAGTAATTACAAGACACTAAAATACAGATTATTACAAAACCCACTTGACATATCTCTTGTGTTTTCTTAAAGTGCTTTTAAAATATCATTTTGAATTAGAACTTACTTCATACAGCATTTCAAAAGTTTAAAGTGGATCATATCCAGTATTAATTTGTTACTGTAATCTATCATTTTCCTTTCCAAATAACATTATACCTGTCTCCTATACGCTTCACAGCATGAAAATTCCGTTTCAATGGTCTATTTTGCGGAATCAGCTTAACTTTTCGAGAAGTGAACTTCAATTCGTGGTATTTTTACAGTATAATCTTTTACCGGGAAGCCGTTATAAAAGTTAGTTTTAATTATTATTTAAAGAAACATTGATTAAGCATCAATAAAAATCTTTTTTGTGCAAATATTCCTTGTAGCCATTTATGGCTAAACTATACACTTAATCATGTTTGGGTAGGGCTGGTAGTTTCCAGCCCTATTTTGTTTTTAACCACTATAGCAAAACAAAGTCTTTACATGGGCGTAAAGGCTCTTTATCTTTAAAACTTAAATTCATCTATCCTAGGATCATTCAGCAAGGCCTTTGTACAGACTTCATGATTTCTTTTCGCTCCCTGTACCCTCCATATCGCTGTGTACTTTTCTCCACTCCTTACCTGCTTTCCTCTGATTGATTTTAAACCGTTTTCCTTAAAAATATTTTCATATTTCTCCATGATTCCGTCTTCGTAGGTAAGTGTAATCTGATAAATATACCGGGTGCTGATCCTATCAATAACATCCTGAACATATTTAAACATGATAAGTAATAAAAATACAACCAGAGAACCAATGGTAGCCTCCTGGTAATATCCTGCTCCTATTGTCATTCCCAAGGCTGCACAAATCCATATCGTAACAGCCGTGGTAAGACCGGAAACGCGGTTATCTTCTTTAAAGATCACACCAGCTCCTACAAAACCTATTCCGGTGATAATATTAGCTGCAATACGGTCCGGGCTGCCTGATCCCCCTAAATTCTGAGAAAGCATAGTAAAAATACAAGACCCGAGAGTTACTAATATCATAGTCCGAAGCCCTGCTGACTTCAATTGATATTCTCTTTCAATACCGATTATACCTCCTACAATTACAGAGAACAGAATGGGTAGGATATCATCAAGTAAATTCATTGCTCAGTTTTTTTTATGGTTAAATGTATTTGATTTTTTTCAAATGGGAAAGTTCTGTTTTTAAACAAAAAAACCGCTGTACAATACAACGGTTTCATTTATTTTAAATAAAAGATTATTTAAGCCTGTAAGAACTTCCGTTCCAAAGATAAGTTTTGGAAGATCGTTTTTTATGCTCTCTATCTTTTTCATCTACCTCCATATCTTCTACTTTAAGGATAAATACATTAGGAATTCCTCCTTTATCATTAGGGAAAACATATTCTTCACTATGATAATAGGCCCCTGCATCCCCTACATTCATCAACTGTGGAAGCGTTATTAATTTTTTATCTTTTAAAAGAACATATTGATCATAAGTTGCTATTCCACATGCTTCACCAGAAACCATTGCTTTTAAAGTAAACTCTACCTCCTGCAGCTTGTGATTGCTTTCAATACTAAAGGATGCCGTACTCAGTTCCTCTCCTTTTCCGGTATCAAAATATACCTCATCAATCAGAGTATTTCCTTCCATCATTTTGATTCCTGCTATATTCTGCTTATCAATTTCGTTAAATGGCCTGGTTTTCTTATCTATTGTTTTAGACAACCCGAAAAGAAAGTCATATCCATTTTTATTACGATAACCCACGCAAAGATTGCCTCCCCAAACATACCCCTCGGAAGTGGCGTCTCCTTTCTGATATGAAACTTTATACCAATTGGCTCTTCTTTCTCCCAACTGTAAAACCGGAACAGCCTCTTCTTTTTTAAGGATCATTACCTGTTGATTAGTCTGCAGCGAATCTATTATCTGAGCAGTAGTTCCAGGCTCTTTCCTTACTCTGGTCCAGTCTGTAAAGACCTTCTGGCTTTTATTTTCTGTAAAGTTAAAAACACCATCCGCATATACTTCATTTTCCTGTGCAGTAAAAAACTGCAGCAGCAGTAAAAATAAAGCTGTCAATAAGGTTTTCATATTTGTATTTCGTTTTTTTAATTATTTTTCAAGCAGTAGGCTAACCCATTCTTCTCTCTGCAACTGCTTCTTCAGGGTAAGACCACTTTCTCTGCATACTTCCAGAATATCATCTACATCAAAGAAGCAAAGTCCTGAAAGCAATAATTTTCCACCTTCATTCAGGACAGAAACATATGTTGGAATATCTGAGATCAGAATATTTCTGTTGATATTGGCTAAAATGATATCGAAATTTTCATTTCCTAAGTTATCTGCTGTTCCCTGCTCAATGTCTAGTTCAACACTATTTCTTGCTGCATTTTCTTTTGAGTTTTCTACAGACCATTCATCGATATCAATTGCCTTGGTATCTCCTGCTCCCTGTTGCTTGGCATAGATCGCTAATACAGACGTTCCACATCCCATATCCAGGACTTTCTTACCGTTAAAATCTATATCCATCATCTGCTGAATCATCAGGTGTGTGGTAGGGTGATGGCCTGTTCCGAATGACATCTTAGGCTGAATGATAATTTCATGCATTCCCGGTACAGATTCATGGAATTCTGCTCTGATCAATACTTTATCATCAATGTTGATGGGTGAAAAGTTCTTTTCCCACTCTTCATTCCAGTTGATGTTCGGCATTTCTTCAAAAGAATATTCGATTTTTACATTTTCATTGTCAAAGATCGGAAGTGCTTTAAGCTGATCTTCATTAAACAAATCAGTCTGGATATAACCTAAGATTCCGTGAATTTCTTCTGTAAAGCTGTCAAAACCTATTTCAATAAGCTCTGCCATTAATATCTCATTCCAGGGCTGCAGTGGAGAAATCCTGAAGTTGAATTCTAAATAATTTTGCATGTGAATAATTTGCTGCAAAAATACTAATGTTATTACGGTTAAAAAAATGGAAAGGGTAAGTTTTAAATAAAGCTGACAGATTTTGGGTTTTATTCGCTGCCATAAAGCTTTCTTCTATTGAATTTTTATCTCTCACAGATTGTACGGATCATGCAGATCACAATGAACATATTGTATTTTAAGTTTTGGCTAAAGCCGTTGGAATTTGATATTATGAAGAAAGCGGGCTTTAGCCCGCTTTTATTGAATTTCTTTGTGTAAAATTTAAAATTAATTGCATCTAGTTCTTCTATGACAATTTCAAACTTTAAATTCTGAACTTTAAACTTCTTATGGATTTGTAGAGAAAATAGAACCATTAGCGATTAATGCTCTTCTGTTCATTTTCAGGATATCTCTTACCCATTCTGCGAAATCTTCAGGCTGTAATACTTTGTCCGGATTTCCGTCTGTGAGTCCACCCTGGATACTCATATCAGAAGCAATAGTGCTTGGTGTAAGAGTAATCACACGAATATTTTGTTTTCTCCATTCTGCCATCATCGACTGAGATAAAGAAACTACTGCTGCTTTTGAAGCGGCATATGCTGACATGTTCGGACCACCTTTTAATCCTGCAGTAGAAGCAACGTTTACAATATCTCCTTCTCCTTTAGCTTTCATAAATGGATGAACGGCTTTAGCTGCATAGTACACTCCAAATAAATTGGTTTTAATCACTTGCTCCCAAGTTTCAGATGGCATATCTTCAATCGTACCGAAGTCTCCGATTCCTGCATTGTTTACAAGGATATCTACTCCCCCAAGTTTTTCAGCCAAAGCCTCAATTCCTGCTTTTACAGCAGATTCATCATCGATAGTGAATACTGCATAAGCGGAATTTACTCCTAGTTTCTGAATTTCATCAACTGTATTTTTAAGATTTTCTTCATTTCTTCCTGTAATGGCAACGTTCACTCCTTCATTCGCCAAAGCTAATGCTACAGCTTTCCCTAATCCTCTTCCACCACCTGTTACGATGGCATTTTTTCCGTTTATATTCATAGTAGTAATACTTTTATGACACAAAGTTACAAAAGAACATTTTTATGGAATGGAAAGAAAGGATATTTAATAGTTTTTTAATGGTTTTTACATAATCACCAAAGGCACAAAAGATTTAACCACTTAAGCACATAGAAGTTATTGTGCATACTGTTGATAAGAATACTTAAGTTTTATAAAATCATAGATTTTATCTTATTTGAACTTTTACCCAAACTTAGATAAATCTTTATTATTCTAAAACAGCAAAATAATCTTTTGTGACTTTTGTGGTTTAAACTCTTCAATTTCAGCAAAAAATAAAACCGGCTCATGAAGAACCGGTTCTAAAATCTAAAAAAAGTATAGTAAAAAATGAAAAGCTTAAGGAATCTGGATGGCGTTCTGAACTTCAAATTCTTCTGAAGCGGAGAACTCATTTCCATACATATCTACAGCTCTAACCTCAACTTTATGTTTTCCTAAGGATAGTTTTTTAGGAAAATCTGCTTCCCAGATATGTTTTGACATTTCAGGGTTGGAAGGTCTTCTTCCTGGCAAAATTTTCTCGGTAGTATCCCATTTGAAAACGGAAAGAGCAAAGTTTGGGTCTATGGTTTCATCATACTCCATTTCTTCCCATTTGCTGTTGTCTATCCTATACTCTACTTTGTCTTTTTTGCTTCCCATAAAGAAGTTGGCTAATACCTTTGCAGAGGTTTTTGATGGAAATGGAATCACTTTCGGCACATATAATTTGATCTGATAATCATCCGGTTTTCCGGCGGTCTTATATTTTACTTTGTATTGATTATCGGTAAAGCTGATAAATGAATATCCTTTTGCAGTTCCGTCTCTCATAGTAGAGGTTGGAAGTCCGGCATCATCTGCCGTTCCGGAATACCAGTCTCCACAAGTGGTTCCTACGTTATACTCATGCAGTTCTTTTATTCCGTTCCAGCCTGCTTTTTTACCATAGAAAATCTGCTGCTGGATGTGAGTATGTGCTGATAAAAGCAATACATTCTGGAAAGGGCTCAGGAAATCAAATAATTTCTGACGGTCTGCATTTCTGAAACTGTCTTCATTGTGATGCTCCAAAGGAATATGAAAAGAAACTACAATAAGTTTGTTTTTGTCGACCAGTTTCAGGTCATTTTCAATAAATTGAAGCTGATCTTCACGAAATCCACCCCAATATCCTTTTCCGTCTCTTGGATCCGGATACAGAATATCATCTAGGATAATGAAGTGTACATTTCCGAAATTGAAAGAATAGTTTGCAGGTCCGAAATTGGATTCAAAGGTTTCGTCTGAAAATTTATCTTCTTTGGCATCATAGTTCATGTCATGATTTCCCATTACATTATACCAGGGTAATCCCACTTCCTTCATCACATCAGCATAAGGTTTCTGAAGGCTTAGGTTATCGCCTACCAAATCACCCAAACTGATTCCTAAAACTGCATTTTTTTTGGTATTTTTCACTTCGTTTACAATTCCTCTTTTAAAGTAATCCAATTCTTTTTCTGTATAAGGCTGAGGATCACCAAAAACCAGAATATCAAAATTTTTGTTTTCATTCTGTTTATAAAGTGGGAAATTTAATTCTTTGGGAAGTTCTCCGGTTGGGGCAACTCCTTTATATTTAAAATCTGCCGGAGATCCTTTCATTTTATGGTGGTAGTAAAACTGAGGAAGGTTATTGCTATTTAAAGCAGTCTGATATCCTGACGGTTTGATCACAAAAATAGTATGGCCATCCTGGATCGGAAGACTGTAGCGTCCGTTTTTATCGGTTAATACCACCTGTACTCCATTGGAAACGGCTACTCCTTCTACTCCTTTTTCGCGGTTTTCTTTCTTCTGGTTTTTATTAAGGTCTTCAAATACATATCCTGAAACAGAAGACTGAGAAAATACCATTGCTGAAACCAGCATACATGGCATTAAAAGTTTTTTATTGATACTCATTTTTTCTTTATTTAAATTATTTACTCCACCATACTTTTACATTGATATTATCACCACCCATCTGCTGCACTGCGGCCTGATAATTTTCTGAATTTAAAACTCTTGAGTTTGGCGGATACATCAATCTTTGAGGAAGTTTTCCTTCATTCAAAAGCCCACCATTATCAGGGAGTGTCGGAAAACCTGTTCTTCTTTTTTCAAACCATTGCTGCTGGTCTACAAAAAAGAGTGCTATGTATTTCTGAAGCATTATTTTTTCCATTCCTCCTGTTCCATATGCTACCACCGGATTATCGAAATAGTTTGCAGGAACTACAGCTCCCCACTGTTCAACAGAAGCTTTTACACCATTTTCATAATAGGTCTTTGCATTCCCCTGGATAATCCCTTTAAAAGCAAGCTCTGCAAGGGTAAACTGAAGTTCTGCATACGGATATACAAAGATTTTCAGAGGGGCTTTTGCAAGGTTTTGGTTAAAATTGGACGGCTGAACATTAAACACTGTTCCGAAAGCATATCCTGAAGGGGCTCCAAAGTATCCGATATTATTCCCTTTTAAGTCTTTTGCCTGAGTAAAAAACATAGGACCACGGGGATCATTATTAGCTTTCAGGGCATCTAAAAAGAATTCTGAAACAGCTCTTCCCGTTGTAAAATCCTGATATCTTGCAATAGGTGGCATCAAAGGATTAATTCCTGTAATATCTACCTTTACTCCATCAGCATTGCTTTGAAAAACAGGATAGACAGTAGGATTATTTATAATTTCCTGTATCCTTTCTTTAACGTTTATTTCTCCATCTTTGTTCAGTATTCTTGTCAGAAGTCTAAGAGAAAGTGAATTACAGAATTTTTTCCAACTGACAATTCCGTTGACATCTGTATCTGCTTTGAAAAATAAATCTCCTCCGGTAAGGATTTTGCTAGTGAAGAGAGAGTTTGCAGCTTTTAAGTCATTCAATAGCTGGATGTAAATATCTTTCTGTTTATCAAACTTTGGTTTTGAGATGACATCATCCAGTCGTGAAGCTTCAGAAAAAGGAACATCGCCGTAGGTATCGGTAAGGTTGGAATAGATCCATGCATTTAATACCATTGAGATTGCCATATAGTTTTTATCGCCTTCAGCAGTTGCAGCTTTTTTAAGATCATCAACCTGTTTCAGCCATCTGTAAGAATTATTCCAGAAACCATTTCCTGTATTTTCTGTCACGTAATAACGACTCAATGAGTTTCCTTCGTTTGGAAAATCCAGAGAAACCTGCATAATATCAAAGGTAAAGTCATTGGCTCTGTTGTATCCCACTGCAGCCATATTGTACTGGATAGGAACCAGCAAAGCGCTGGCCACAGGTTCATTAATTCTGCTTGTATCTTTATTGATCTCATCAAGACTTCTGTCACATGAAACGGTACTGCTTATCAGAGCAAGAAATGAAGATATATAAATTAACTTTTTCATTTTTTTCATTTTAAAATTTAACATTTAACTGAATCCCTACAGTTCTTGCCTGAGGTAACTGTCCCATTTCAACTCCCGGCACGATGGTAGAATCATCCAATGTAGCTGCTTCCGGATCGAATAGTGGGAACTTGGTCCACATCCAAAGGTTTCTCCCGTATAATGCTAGCGTAATATCTGTAACTTTTAAAGGTTCAATGATCGATTTCGGAAAAGAGTAAGAGATTCTGGCATCTCTCAGTTTAATGAATGAGGTATCAAATGAATTGGTTTCCACATTCGCTCTTCTGTAATAGTCTCCATAATAACTGGAAACAGAAATTCCCTTTGTATTAGGTGAAAAAGTACCATCAGGATTCTGAACCACTCCCTGTCCTACGATCAAGCCACCTGGATTGTCTCTTCCTGCGAGAGTATGGGTGAGTTTTCCCTGCTCAGACATTTTATGATGAGAATGTGAGTAGGCCATTCCTTTATACTGCCCGTCAAAAGAGAAACTTAGAGTAATGTTCTTATATCTGAATTCATTCTGAAGACCTGCTCTCCATTTTGGATATGCATTTCCGATTTTATTGATGTCAGTTGATTTCATGGTCAGCCCGTCTTTATCATAGATGACCTGCCCATCTGGTGAGTACACTAATCCTGCTCCATACATATCTCCAAGCGAACCTCCCACTACAGCATTATAAAACACCACACTTCCTACGCTTGCCATGGTATAAGGTTTCCCCTGGAATTCTTCAGGAAGGGAAAGAATTTCATTTCTGTTCATAGACCAGTTAGCACTCACGTTCCATGAGAAATTTTTATTCTTGACCGGATAGGCATTCAATGTCATTTCAAGTCCTCTGTTTCTCAGCTCACCGGAGTTGATGATCCTTTTATTGTATCCTGTTTCATACAGCATCGGAATAATAATAGACTGATCTTTTGAATTGTTCTGGTATGCTGTAAAATTGAATGTCAATCTGTTTTTCAGGACTGTAAAATCCATCCCGGCTTCAATATTGGTGATCATTTCCGGTTTAAGATTTGGATTCTGGAATAATAAAGGAGATTCTACTGATCCTACAAATGAACTGTTTTCATAATACTTATCAAGCATATAAGTGTAGGTATCATTTCCTACTTTGGACCATGACAACCTCAGCTTCCAGAAGTTCAGATTATCTGATTTTATTTTGAAGATATCTGATAATACAAAAGATGATGATACGGATGGGTAGAAATAAGACCTGTTTTGACTGGGTAAAGTACTGCTCCAGTCATTTCTTGCTGTCACATCCAGAAATATCAGATCCTTATAGTTAAAGTTAGCCAATGCATATACACTGTTTACCTGCTTGTCATTAGGTCTTGGCAGTTTATATTCTACCTGAATACCGTTAGAAAGCTGATAAAGTCCTACTTTATTCAGTCCGTTGGCTCTGTAATCGTTCATGGTATATTCATGATATCTGATGTTTCCTCCTGCAGAAGCAGTCATTCCAATGTTTCCGAATTTATTTTTATAGGTGAACAAGACATCATTATTCAGGTCCATGTATCTTATATATTGCTCTCTATAGAAGCCTTTCAGGTAATTCGCGGAACTCCAGGGTCTTCTTTGGGTACGCAGTTCATTGTTCCATTCCAAACCGGTTTTATAAACCACATCAAGGTTCTTGGCCAGCTGGTAACTGATATTAATATTTCCCGTAATTGTTTTCTTATTGGTTCCGTTAAGGTTTTCATAAGCAATCAGATAAGGGTTATCGATATAGGAACTGAAAGGATGAACCTGTTCAATCTGTTCCTGGCCTTTTTTCCAGACAGGTCTGTACCATGCAAGATCTACGTTCGGATTCTGGAAGATCATGAAGTAAGAGATAGACTGGTTGTTGTACCCTGTTGCCGGGAGATTGTCACTTTTTGTCTGGCTGAAGTTAATCTTGGTTCCTATTTTCAGTCTGCTGCTAAGCTTATGATCTAAAGATAATGCCGCACTGAACCTGTCGAAGCCTGTATTGGGCATCATCCACTCATTTTTAAGATAGGTAAGTGAGGTTCTGAAAGCTGTGGTTTCGTTGGAATGCTCTACAGCCAAACTGTTGGAATAATTGGAACCTACCTGCCAGAAATCCTTGATATTATTGGTATAAGGTTTCCAAAGCTGTCTTTCCTTACCTTGTGTTTCTATATCCGGATCATACTGAAAATAGTATTGGCCGGCAAACTTTGGTCCGAATGCACTGCTGGTAGAGCCGGTATTGATCCCATCAACGGAATTTCCGTAAGAATAGTAATAATTTCCGTTTTTATCTTTCTGTTGGGTTCCCTGCCCATATTCATACTGATAATCCGGCCATTTCAGAACGGAATCATAATTTGTATAGGAGTTAAAGCTTATCTGAACTTTTCCTTTTTTACTCTTCCCGGATTTTGTAGTGATCATGATGGCTCCCCTGGAACCTCTGGAACCATATAGTGCTGCTGCACTAGGACCTTTCAGGATAGAGATAGATTCAATATCATCCGGGTTGATACTATTGAAACTGTCTCCGTAATCGATAGGTAAATCACCACCTGAACCTGCTCCATACGCTGATGTTCCGGTTCCGGTTTTATTACCACTCAAAGGAACCCCGTCTACAACAATCAGAGCATCGTTGTTTCCCATATTCATTGAAATATCGCCGCGAAGTGTGATACGGGTTGTACCTAATGGCCCAGCTCCGGCAGTCTGAATCTTTAATCCGGCTACTTTACCTTCCAAAGCCTGTGCCCAGTTATTGTTCTGGGTTCTTAAAATTTCTTCAGATTTAACAGTCTGGGTAGAATATCCCAAAGACTTATCATGTCTTTTGATTCCCAAAGCAGTCACTACTACTTCATCAAGTCCTTTAACAGTATCTTTTTTTGCTTTCTGCTGAGCTGTCAGACTGGCACTGAATAACCCTAACAGCGACAAAACCAACACTTTTTGTACCTCTTTACGCATATCCTTTTTGTTTGCGCAAAATTAAAACGACATTATGAGTATGGTTTTAATAGTATTTTAACGTTTATTAAATGTTTACTGAATACAACATTAAGTATTCCTTAACAAAAACATTTATTTCACTGATTAACAATCGCTTAAAAAATTAATATTTTTTAACACTCTTTTGAAGTTCTGTTTATTTGTGTATCTTTATTGTCTTGCCTTGAGATAATAGTGAAATCCAAAGAAGGATTTCTTCAATCAGATTTTTGTAAGTGCGGAACCTTTATGGGCGGCAATATGATCTGATTTATCACTTTTGATCTCATATTGCGGGCTCTCTTCTGTGGCATGATGGATATATCCTTTGTAATCAAAATCTTTGGCATGAACTTTAATAATAGTTCCGGATACTCTGCCCACCTCTGAATTCCAGCTTACTTTATCTCCTATTTTGAACTTTGTTTCCATACTGTTTATGTTTAAAACGGCCAGAATAAAGTTACAGTATATATTAATATAATGTCCTATTTTTTGGTTACAAAAAACTGCACCTGATTTTATTTTCGGCTGAATTCCCCTTTGCAAAAGCAATTTAACATAATAAATTAATCACACATTATTAGAGTTATTTAATTTAAATTCTATACATTTAAACTTTAAACAAAATAATTATGAAAAAGCAAAAATCAATCAAGAATCTTGAAGCAAAAGGACTAGGTAATTTTACTAAAACGTTTGGTAAAAAAGTATTCGGAGGAGAAGGAGCTCCTACAAGATCAATTAAAGAGATTGTAATTACAGTACATCATTTACAGGAAGACGATGATGCTCCAATTGACCAAACAAATGATGGTCCTTACTAAGAAATTTAAATACATTTTTTAATTGGCTACCTCAGATTAATCTGAGGTAGTTATATTTTTACTCTATTTTGTTTTTCAAATTTAATTCTGAACGATATGTATAAATTAATAATAGGTATCTGTATCCTTTTTTTATACAGCTGTGGCACTAATAAATTCAACCGATTATCTAAGTATAATTCATTTGAAAGAGAAGGGGATTATTACCGGTTTAAAAATGATTCTCTGGATGTAACCATGCTCATATTTGGAGGGTTTGAAATGGCTGAAAATAAAAAAGAATTCGATTCTATTAATAAAGTCTTGCACCAGCCTACCCATAAATACAAAGGTGACAAATTGTTCTATCTTCAAAATTCCACATATAAAACATATGATTGCGCTCTGCTGGTTGAGAATAAAAAACTCCCGGAACAGATGAAAGAATCAAAACAATTCATTACTAAAACTATACAGTGTGGTAATTCTGCACTATCATTTAAAATATCCAGAACTACATTTGACGAAACAATGCAATTTTATTTTAAAAATTTCAAATGCTTGAAAGAGTAATTTTACTATGGTTTTAATTATATCAAAATCTGATGATACCCCAACCGAGCAGGTTGCCAATTGGCTGAATACATATAAAGTACCTTTTTTTGTTCTCAATGAGAATATTTATGATGTTTTAGAAATTAATTTCAACAGCGGAGAAATATTTATTGGGGGGTATTCTATTGATATGTTTAAAGTGGTCTGGTTTCGAAAATTTCCCTATGCTCTGCAGGAAAGCCAAAAAAAAGATATCAGAAACAACTTATACTTTTCACTCGTAGAATACAATTTAATTGAAGCCAGAGCCCTTCGTGAATACCTATTCTTTGAATTAAAAAAAAGAGATGTGGTATGGTTGACGAATCCCTTTTTTATGACCGAAAACAAACTTATTCAAATGCAGACAGCAAAAGCCTGCGGACTTTCGGTTCCTGAAACTTTCATTGTCAATAATAAGAAAAAAGTCAAAACACTTGTAAACTCAGGGAAAGAACTTATTACGAAACCATTTGAAAACTGTGTCAATTTCAGGTCGGAAAACCGGTTTATTACGATGCAGACTACTGCGGTAAATGATAAGCTGGATGCCATTCCTGATTATTTTAGACCAGCACTTATTCAATCAAAAATTGAAAGGCAGTTCGAAATCCGGGTATTTTATCTGCTGGGAGTGTTTTTTTCTACGAAAATAATTACCAACGATAATACGATGGTAGATCACCGTATTTCTGTTGCGAATGACGACTGTCGCTTTGAAATCTACCAGCTTCCAAAAGATGTGGAAGAAAAGCTCCGTCATCTGTTAGATACCTTTCAGTTAAACTGCGCTTCCGTAGATCTGATTGTAAACACCCGGAATGAACACTATTTTTTAGAAATAAATCCTGTGGGTCAGTTTACTTACCACTCCGTATTTAATAATACTTATTTAGAAATTGAAATTGCCCTTGCCTTAAAAAAATTATTAAAAGAATGCAGCATAAAAAATACATAAACCTCATCCATCCCCTATTGGACGATCAATTTGCAGAAACCCTTAAAAAATTCACTTCGGAAAAGGAAAGGTACAGGGTTATTTCTCATAAATACAATTCTATAAACTATAAAGTGAAAGTATATGATAAAGTATGTACCCCATTTATAGATTTAAAATCTTTTGAAAAATGAGACAGTATTTTGAATTGTATCAGGACTGCTCTATCGTGAAAGGAGCAAAGAATATTCTCCTATTTGATGTTCATTTTAATAAAATTCTTGATATCACAGATTTTTATGACATTTTTTTTGAGGATTATTATTTCCCTGTAGATGAGGATCTTTCAGAGGTTATAACATTTTTAATTGAAGAAAAATTTGGCACATTAACAGAAAATGTTACTTCAGAAAAATTTCGGAAGAAATTTAAGTGGAGAACGCCGAACAAGATTAATGAAGTTATAATTGAACACAAAATTAAAGATGATTTTGATACAGCCGGAGCATACAAGATAATAGAAGAACTTTCTACAAGTTTTCTCCAGATAAGATTTCTGGAGTTTTCTTTGGTTAGGCTGAATGAAATTTTATCCTTAATTGAGTTCTCCAGTATAAGAACAGCTGAAATTCTGCTTCCCTATACGGATCAGTCAGAGAATATTGCGGTTATAGAAATATTAGAAAAAAATCCCAGGGTAAAGACGGTTTATTATTATAATGCTCCGGAAAATAGATCAGTTGTTGATGATGATAATTTATTCACTGTTATCTACTATGAAAAAAATATTATAAATCCCAAATACTGTGGTATTATTCAGGAAGATTATTTTCTGAATGATATAAATAATATCTCAAAAAGCAAAGCTGTAAATAACTGTCTTTATGGGAAGTTATTTATTTCTGGAAACGGAGATTTGAAAAACTGCCCGTCCTCTCAAAGAATCATTAATAATATAGATAAAGCTTCAGTTTCTTCTTTAACTCAGGAAATAAGTAAAGAAAAAGAAAGATTTATTACCAAAGATCAGATCGAGGTCTGTAAAGACTGTGAGTATAGATATTTCTGTACAGATTGCCGAATGTACAGGGAAAATCCAGAAAATATCTTCTCCAAACCCTTAAAGTGTGGATATGATCCTTATAAAGGGATCTGGGAAGACTGGAGTACTAATCCTTTAAAATTGAAAGCTATTAAATATTATGAACTTGACAACCTTAACTAATATTGCATTTTTAATTTTTGCCACTCAATTGCTCTCAGCTCAAAAGATAAGAGTAACATATCATCTGAAATATAAAACAGATTCACTACAATCAGCACATAAAGAAAATGACATGCTACTGGATATTTATAGTTCTGATGCTTCAAGATTTTATCCCGAGAAATTGTATAAAAGTGATTCTATCCGCAAAAATGGAACCTCAGGCCAATATTATTCTTTGGATTTCAATCATGCTACAATCAGAAATAAGGCTTATTTGAAAAAATATTACCGGGTATTAACTGATGTATACGAGATTACAGAAGAAATGCCTTCCCTGGAATGGAAAATCAGTTCCGATAAAAAGAAAATCGGTGAGTATGAATGTCAAAGTGCGACATTAAAATATAAAAACAGACAATGGACTGCGTGGTTTACTCAAGATATTCCTATTTCTGAAGGTCCTTCGTTTTTTAAAGGATTACCAGGGCTGGTTATCTGGGTTCATGATGATAAAAACAATTATGATTTTTCCCTAAAAAAACTTACTAAAGATTTTTATGACCCTTATAACGGTATAGATTTCAATTCTGAAAATATCGTTAAAATAAATAAGGACCAACTTAACAAAATTTACATTAATTATTATTTAGATCCCTACAAAGAAGCTAAAATGGGGAAAATAAAAATGAATTTTGTTGACGAAAAGGGTAATGAAGTTAAGAATATCAATTGGAACGAATTAACAAAAAACAAGCAAGAAGTAATAAAACGGAATAATAATCCTATTGAGTTATCAGATGTGGTAAAATACCCTTAATCTACTTTGGAGTTAAGCTTTTTGGAAAAAACCAAGATTTAAAACTTTAATAGTCGGAAAACAGCTTTTGTTTATTCTTTTTTAAATTGCCGGATCCTATGAATTGGATTTTCCCGGGCTTCTAAAATTCCGTTAATTTTCTGAAGAATTCTGCTCTTGATCTCGTATGCTCTTTTTATACATACGAGAGTATGCCCCAAACAGAGCCAATCCCCAGCCCAACAATATAATAAACAGTGAAGTTTACATCACAGGTTTATTTGTAGGGCTCAGTTTTGTAAAATTCAGGGCAATATCCTGTTCTGTATTTACAATAACATACTGGAACATTATCACATATCTGATTCTGAGCTCAGTCTATATTATTTATTTTTAAGCTGTTCAGGAATATTTGTGGTTACAAAACCGATTCCCTGCTTTTTCAATTCGTCGTATACAGCAACCTCATTTACTGTCCATGAATTGGTAATAAGTCCCAATGCTTTTGCTTCGGCAATCCATGTCGGGTTTTTCTGGAAAACGCTGTAGTGGTAATCCATTCCGTCAAGACCTTCTTTTTTGATCTGCTCCGGTGACAATTCTCCGTTCAGATACTGCACTTTAAATGATGGTGCCAGTTTTTTGATTTCTTTACAGATATTCAGACTGAAGGAAATAAATTCACTTTGAGATTCAAGTTTCATATCCTTGATCATTTTGATCGTCTTCTGGGTAATCTCATTTTCGATTTCAGGCGTTTTATCCGGTTTGATCTCCACGATTAATTTCACAGATGTATCCTTCTTTCCCTGCTTTAAATAATCTTTTAAAGTAGGAAATTTTTCACCATTCGACAATTTCAGAGCTTCCAATTCTTTGAATGAGGCTTCAGAGATTTCCATTTTACCATGGTGCTCATCATGATTGATCACCAAAACGCCATCCTTGGTCATCCTTACATCAAACTCAGAACCATAAACTTTTAATTTCTGAGCGTTTTCCAATGATTTAATTGAATTTTCCGTTGTAGGAGGCTGTGCCTGGAAATATCCTCTATGGGCAATAATCTGTGTTTGTGCTTTCATCAAAACTGTACTTAAAACTGCTAACCCTAAGATAAAATTTTTCATAATATAATTTAGATAATTAAAACAAAGTTCTGTAACTTTTGATAAAGGTAGGTATTACAGGACTTATTGAGAAATATAAAACCACAAAAGAAAGACCTTAACAGCGTATTTTAGAATACTTTTTCTTAAAAATCTATCTTTTGTGGCTGCTAGTATTATTATTGATTAAAAACTGTATTTTGCTCCAATCTGAATCTGATACGGATTTCCGGATAGAGGAGCAAGGCCGCTACCGCTCACATTCTTGCTATACTCAAACTGCTTGGTCACAGGATCAAACTTTTTAATCTTGTACATAGAAGTATTTCCATACGATTCATTTACACCCCACTCTTTATTAAGAAGATTGGCTACGTTGAAGATATCTACAGAAAGTTCAAATGCACCGATTTTATCAAATTTTATTTTCTTGGCTAAACGTAAATCCCAAACACCATAGAATCCATTCTTACCTCCGTTACGCTCTGCAATTTTACCGTTGTATGCGTCTACATAATCTTTCAATGCTTTCCCTACATTAGGATCATCCAGAATCGACTGGGCAATATTAGGGAAGATATAAGCCAGGTCATTACTATCAACAAAATCTCCATTTATATTTCCTCCTGCGGTCATAGAGAAACGTGTACCTCCAATTCCTGAATATCTGATTCCTAACGTAAAGCCTGCAATCGTAGGCGAATTACCATAAATCACGACTTTATTACGGAACTGGTTGTCAGAATATGTCATTCTCAAATCTCTCGGATCCCCCTGAACCATGGTGGACAATGTTGCAGAATTTGCTACGTTTCCGTTGTATGAAGTATTATCCTTAATATCAGACCAGGTATAACTTGCTGTAATTTCACCATCCTTCCAGTAACGGTAGCTGGTATCCACTACAAACGAAAATTGGTTTACTTTACCATCACTTACCAATTCCAATACCCTTCCGAAATTATTATTGATTCTTCCTTTTTTCCAGTCAATTTTTGATCCATCTATCGCTGTAGTAGGAACGAATACTCCTCTTCCTCCTTCATTATCCAATGTGAAGAATGGGTTAGCCACCATATTCCTGTCATAATAGTAGTAATTGTTTCTTCCTAAAGCCATATATGCCGCCAATCCTGCTCTGAATCTATCATTAAAGAAGTGTGTATAGGAGATGTTCGCTTTGTAAACAATCGGAATTTTAGCATCTTTACCAGTATAGTTAATGGTTGGGACCTGCTCATTAGCCAGCGTAGGAACTGTACCGTAGTTATTTCTATAGCTGTTAAAATCCGGTGTCAGTCCAACCGTTGCGGGATCTACATCTACTGTAGCAAGATGTTTTCCATCAAATACCAGATTATTGATAATCATATAATTGTTGATATCTGAGGAGAATATTCCTGCTCCGAATTTTAAGAAATCTTTATTCTGCTCATTGATATTCCATTCAAACTGGAATCTAGGCTGGATTACGAAAGATTTGATCTTATTATCCGTTCTGATTCCCATTTCATCATACAGTTTCTGATTGAATTCTGCTTTTGGATACCCTCCATAATCTAATCTCAGACCGGCCATCAAATCCAGTCCTTTTGCAATCTTAGTCTGGAATTGTCCATAAACACCGATATTCCAGATATTGGATCTTACTGATGGATCATCCATTAAAGGTACTTCTCTGTAAAATCTGTAAGGTTTAAGGTTCTCAAAATTATCAAGACTGCTTATTTTTTTATCCGGATCTTCTTTGAAGTGAAATCTTCCGTTTACCTCGCTTCCGTAAACAGATTTTGAAGTCGTATACATCAAATCTGCACCGAAAGTATATTTTACTTTGTCTGTGTTGTAATATAGATTATCTACAATCTGGAATACATTATTTCTAAAGCTTTCCTGAGCGAAACGATGTCCTCCGATCTGGATATTCGTAGACCCGGCAGTTGATGCTACCCCTTCAACAATCGCTCTTGGTACAGGTCTTCCTAATTCATCATTCTGATAGCTATTCTGAAAAGTATACAGGTACTGAGCTTTCAGTTCATTAGTTAAATTAGGTTTTAAATTGGATCTTAAAGTCAATAGCAAGCTATTGTCAAGGTTTTTATCATTTCCATAAGATTCAAAAAAGTTGATATTGGTATTATCGCCCAGTCCGTTTTTATTAAGATCATATGTAAAATTGTTTCTTAACGTCAGCAAATGCTTCTCATTGATCTGCCAGTCTAAACGTAAAAATGCGGCATCAGAATTTCTCACTTTATCAAAGCTTCCGAACTGTGGAGTGTTTCCTACTCCATATTTTGATCTTGCAATATCTAAAAACTTATTAAGTGTTTCTGTTGTAGTATTGAATCTCTTTTCATCCTCCTTGGACCTGATATCAGCAATAATCAAAGGTCTTGAATCCAGCTGGTGATCCCAGGCTGCAAAGAAGTGTAATTTATTTTTGATGATCGGCCCTCCCAAAGAGAATCCGAACTGAGAAGTAGAGAAATCATTTTGTCTTTTGTTTCCTCTGATGTCGTAAGGGCTGGAAAGCCAGTTGGCTCTCAGATACTCCCAGGCACTTCCTGAAAATTTATTAGTACCGGATTTGGTTACAGCACTTACTGTTCCACCACCGCTTCTTCCTAAAGTCACATCATATTGGTTGGTCGTAATTTTAAATTCACGTACCGCTTCAATAGAGATTGAGAAAGGGGCACCACTTCGGCTGGTAGTAGCTCCTGCAGAAGTTGGATTTTTAGCTGTCATCCCATCAATAGTAAAGTTTGTGGAAGATCCTAACTGCCCGGAAAGGTTTCCTCCTTTTCCACTTAAAGGCGACAGTTCTGTAAGATTGTTAAAGTTTCTTCCGTTCACCGGAAGTATACCAATGTTCTTAGCAGAGATTGCGGTAGCTGCTCCCAGGTTTCCGATCTTGTTTTTCAGGTTTCCGGTAATCTTTACTTCTTCAATATGCTTCTCTCCACCAAGATCCATGTTTACGGTAACCTGATCTCCGAAGTTCACATTGTAGCCTTCTCTTTTATCATCATTTACAATCACCGTGTAAGGTCCTCCCAAAGGAATTTCTTTAAAGATATACTCTCCTTTTGAGTTCGTTTCTGTTTCCGTTCTGAACCCTGTAGATTCATTGATGATGATCACCTTCACTTTTTCCTGAGCGGAACTTCCCGGCCCGGTAACTTTTCCTATGATGGAAGCCTGCGTAGTCTGTGCATACGCCATAGTTCCCCATCCTAAAAACAACAACCCCAGTACAATCTTTACTTTTCTCATGTCTTTAAATTAGATGTGCAAAGGTATTTTTACTTTAAGAGGCTTCTGTTTAAGGGAGCTTTAACATTCTTTTAATTAAATTGAAACGAAATGTTAAATTACTTTAAACATTTGCTTTATTTTCTAGAGAGTCAGTTGATTGAAGCATGTTACAGATTATTAATTTTTCTGTACTATTTAATTCTCTTATTTTTTAAATGAAATTACTTTAGCTATTTTTGCTCAAAAGATATAAATCCGATGTCTGAAAACATTCAACAAAAAATAGAACAGCTTCGCAAAGAGCTGCATCAGCATAACGAAAACTATTACCTACTGGATACTCCTACCATTACAGATTATGAATTTGATATGTTATTGGAAGAGTTACAGGACCTGGAAGCCAAACATCCTGAATTTTACGATCAAAACTCTCCTTCAATGCGTGTAGGTGGTGGTATCACCAAGGTATTCCCTACCATTCAGCATAAATTCAGAATGTATTCTCTGGATAACTCTTATGATTTTGATGACCTTGAGGACTGGGAAAAAAGAATTATCAAAACTATCAATGATCCTGTAGAATTTGTTGCCGAATTAAAGTATGATGGAGCTTCTATTTCCATTCTTTATGAAAACGGAAAACTTACACAGGCTGTAACCCGTGGGGATGGTTTTCAAGGGGATGAAATTACTCCGAACGTCCGAACGATTTCTGATATTCCATTGACACTGAAAGGTGATTTTCCCCCGCAGTTTTTTATGCGTGGTGAAATTTATTTAACGAGAAAGAACTTTGATAAACTCAATAAACTGCGCGAAGAGGAAGGATTAGATCCATTCATGAACCCAAGAAATACTGCGAGTGGAAGTTTAAAGATGCAGGACAGTGCCGAAGTAAGAAAACGTTCACTTTCTTCTGTATTGTATCAGTTTATTTCTGATGAGATTCCTGCTGAAACTCACTGGGAGCTGCTTCAGAAAGCGCAGGGATGGGGATTCAAGACTTCCCAGCAGGCAAAGCTTTGCAAAACGATGGATGAGGTAAAGGAGTTTATCACTTTCTGGGATACAGAGCGTCACAATCTTCCATTTGAAATTGATGGAATTGTTTTAAAAGTGAACTCTTTGCAACAGCAAAGACAACTTGGGTATACAGCTAAATCTCCACGTTGGGCTATGGCTTACAAATTCAAGGCTGAAAAAGTGGAAACTGAACTTCAAAGTGTTTCTTATCAGGTAGGAAGAACCGGAGCCATTACTCCTGTGGCCAACTTAAAGCCTGTTTTATTGGCTGGAACGATTGTAAAAAGAGCATCCCTGCACAATGAAGATATCATCAAAAAGCTTGATCTTCATGAAAATGACTTTGTCTATGTAGAAAAAGGGGGTGAGATCATTCCAAAGATCGTTGGGGTAAATACAGATAAAAGAACTGACGAAAGCAGAGAAATAGAATACATCAAACACTGTCCGGAATGTGGAACCGAGCTGGTGAAAATCGAAGATCAGGCGATTCATTTCTGCCCGAATGAGCTTCACTGCCCACCACAGGTTGTGGGAAGAATGATTCACTATGTTTCAAGAAAGGCTTTGAATATTGACAATCTGGGAAGTGAAACTATTGAACAGCTTTACAGAGAAAAACTGATTGAAAATCCTGCCGATTTCTATGTTTTAACAAAAGAACAGCTTCTTCCACTGGAAAGAATGGCCGAAAAATCTGCCCAGAATATCATTACCGGCGTTGAAAAATCTAAGGAAATTCCATTTGAAAAAGTACTCTATGGAATCGGGATCAAGCATGTAGGAGAAACGGTTGCTAAAAAACTGGTGAAAAACTTCCCTACTATTGAAGAATTAAAAAGTGCTACTGTTGAAGAACTTTGTCAGGTAGAAGATATCGGGGCCAAAATTGCAGTAAGTATTGTAGATTTCTTCCAGAATTCTGAAAACTTATTAATGATTGAGCGTTTAAAATCTTACGGGGTACAGCTTGAAAAAGGAGAAAGTACCAATGAAGTTTTGTCTAACGTTCTTGAAGCAAAAACATTCCTTTTTACCGGAAAATTATCACTATTTACCAGAGAAGCTGCTGAGGAAATGGTAGAGAAGCACGGAGGAAAGAATATTTCTGCGGTTTCGAAAAATCTGAATTATCTCGTAGTTGGAGAAAAAGCAGGAAGTAAACTTAAAAAAGCTCAAGACATCGGAACGATTGAAATTCTGGATGAGCAACAGTTTCTGGATCTGATTGAGAAACAATAATAAAATTCAAACAATTATTAAATAAACCATTAAGATATTCACTTAATGGTTTATTTTTGCAACCTATTCAATAAAAAGAATAAAAAACGAATAACCAAAACTAAACCATGAAAAAAATTTATCTAGTCCTTCTCATGACTATGCTTTCTGTTGTACAGGCACAGATTGTTACTATTCCTGATGTTAAACTAAAAAACAAACTTTTATCTTCAACGGCAACCAACAATATTGCAGTTAATTCCGCCGGAAACAGTATTAAAATAGATGCCGATAATGATGGTGAAATTCAGATTACCGAAGCCCTTACTGTTTATAAACTGGACATGGATAATTCGTCAATTACTAATTTAAATGGACTTGAAGCATTTTCAAATCTGAAAGAATTAAACCTAGGGAGTAATAATTTAACTTCATTTAATTCAAGTTTTCCAGTGCTTACCTCTCTGAACCTATCTAATAACTATATAAGTTCCATAAATGTCAATAATTGTCCACTTCTTCAATCCATTGATATCACAGGCAACAACCTTGCGACACAGGCCCTTAATAATAATTCTATAGTTAATTTAACGACCGGTGGTCTTCAGTTGCAAAATTTAGATCTACAGGGAATTCCAGCTGTTAAAAAAGTATCGATAAGTTTTTCCAATCTTCAGACAGTTAACGGGGGTAATATGCCATTTTTGGAGGAACTTTCAATAAGTAACGCTCCAATGCTCTCACAGTTCAATTTGAGCGGGTCCTTAAAACTTGAGAGTTTAACAATGAATTACACAGGTTTGACTCACCTGGATCTGACCAATCTTACAGGCCTTAAAACACTGGAATGTACCAATAATAAGTTTCAGACAGCAACTCTTGACGGCTGTACTGCTCTTTCTTTGGTAAGAATGGAAAACAATCTTCTCACAAGCATCAGTCTTAATAATCTTCCTGCGCTCAGTACCATGTATCTTTCGAATAATAATCTTACTTCTGTAGTGTTAAACAATGTTTATAATCTGCAGCATTTAGAATGTTATCATAACCAACTGACCAATCTTACCATCAATAACGCACCTAAACTTATCACTCTGTATGCCAACGGCAATAAGCTTCCTGCCCTTAATTTATCTACAGCTACAAATATCGAAACGTTATGGTGTCACTCTAATAATCTTCTAAGTCTGGATGTCAGCATGCTGACCAGCCTTACTTCACTGCTGTGTTTTGAAAATTTATTTACAGAACTTGATTTTTCAAAAAATAAAGCACTGGTGGATGTAGCTTGTAGTTATAATCACAAACTGAAAAAAATATCTTTAAAGAACGGAACCTCTCAGACTTCTGTTCTTACTAACTTATTTCCTAATCCAAGCCTTGTTTATATTTGTTGTGATGAAAATGAGATTAGTTATTTCGATGCTCAAAATATTTCTATCAATAGTGGTATGACACAAATCAATTCATACTGTTCTTTTACTCCTGGGGGTACATTTTATATAATTCAGGGAAATACAAAGGTAGATGCTAATAATAATGGCTGTGATGCCAATGATGTCAACAAAGCTTTCCAAAAGTTCAGCATAACAGGAAGTGGAATTACAGGAACTACAATTGCCAATACATCCGGAGATTTTTCTATTTCAGTACAGCCAGGCAGCCATACAGTGACTCCGGTTCTTGAAAATCCTGCGTACTTTACTATTTCCCCGCCAAGCATTACTGCCACTTTTCCTCAACAGACAAGTCCATTTATTCAAAATTTCTGTATAACTCCGAATGGTGTTCATCATGATTTAGAAACTGTAATTGTACCTATTACAGACGCTTCACCAGGCTTTGAATCAAAATATAACATCATTTATAAAAACAAAGGGAATACGATACAATCAGGTACTCTGACATTTAATTACAATGAGAATATTATCGATTATATGAGCGCTACCCTTTCCCCATCCTCTCAATCTTCCGGAACACTAAATTGGAATTTCACCAATCTTCTTCCTTTTGAAACAAAAGAAATCACAGTGACTGTAAAATTAAATACTCCCATGCAAATTCCGGCAGTGAACGGTGGTGATATTCTGCATTATACAGCACAAATTAACGGAGCAAACGATGAGACCCCAGCCGATAACCATTTTGTTCTGAATCAAACCGTTGTCAATTCTTTTGATCCTAATGATAAAACCTGTCTTGAAGGAACCTCTATTGCAAAAGCCCAGGTTGGGGACTATGTTCATTATCTGATCCGGTTTGAAAATACAGGAACAGCCAATGCCAGAAACATTGTAGTAAAAGATGAAATCGACACTTCAAAGTTTGATATTTCTTCTTTGGTTTCGTTGAATGGAAGCCACAGTTATGTCACAAGAATAACCAATCCCAATACTGTAGAATTTATTTTTGAAAACATTCAGCTGCCTTTTGATGATGCCAATAATGATGGATATGTAGCTTTCAAAATAAAGACAAAATCCACTTTGGGTACTGGGGATACTTTCAGTAATACTGCCAAAATATACTTCGATTATAATTTTCCTATTATTACCAATACCTATACAACATCTGTTCTAGGTATACTGGCTAATTCGGAGATCCAAAATGATAAAAATAGTATGAGTATTTACCCTAATCCGGTAAAAGATATAATGTACATTCACACAGCAACTGAAGTAAATAAGGCTGTAATTTATGACACAACCGGAAGAGTAATTCATTCTATTGGCGTAAAAGGAAACACAGTAAATGTTTCGGATCTGCCTAAAGGAAATTATCTTATTAAACTGTTCTTAAAGGATAAGGTTTCTGTACGGAAGTTCATTAAGGATTAAGTTCATCAAACAACTATAAAATAAAAGTAAAAAGCTGCGAAATTTTCGCAGCTTTTCTGTTTTCAAAACAAGTGTAAAGTTCTTACAATCAAACAGAAAAATACGGTTAAAAAAAAATATCAAAGTAATTCTTTAAAAGGTTACATTTGTTCAGAACTAAACTAAACCATGAAAAAAATCTATTTAATCATTTCGATGATTCTGTTTGCACTGTTTCAGGCTCAGACGTTGAATGTTGACACCTATTTGAAAACAAAATTGTTTACTTACGGAGCAACAAGTGATTCTAACGGAAACTTTATTACTCTGGATACAAATAATGATGGACAGATTCAACTATCGGAAGCTTCGCTGGTTTATAAAATAAATCTATCTGATGTTTCAAATGCTATTACAAGTTTATCAGGACTTACTGAATTTCCAAATTTAACTGAACTAAAACTAACAAATCCTGATATATCCTCTAATCTGGTTTTCAGTAATTATACCAAGCTTCAAAAATTAATTTTTTCAGGCGGAGGAGTAGGTAACGTAACGATTGAAAACTGCAATGCTCTAAATATTGCTCAACTTGGTAGCTGGGGAAACGTTATAAATATTCAGAATACTTCGGTACAAGAAATTTCTGTTTCCAACATTAATGGGTTTAATATTTCTGGACTTCCTAATCTTAAAAAATTATCATTGGGGTTTTCAACAATGACTTCTTTAAATTTAAGTAATCTTCCCACGCTGGAAGAAGTAAATGTTAATCAAAACCAATTTCTAACAAGTATTAATTTTGCTGGAGATACAGCTTTGAAAAGGCTAGAATTAGCTCGTAATAAACTAAGCAGTCTTTCAATTCCTAATCCTTCTTTAGTAAACTATTTAAATATAGGTTTCAATCTTTTCCAGACTTTTGATGTAACTCCTTATACCGGATTGGGAATGTTTCTTGCTCATGATAACCAAATCACAAGTTTGGACTTTAGCTCAAGTCCTCTGATTGGAATGCTTTATATTTACAATAATCAGCTTACTACATTAACACTTAATAATAATCCAATTTTAGGGTATTTGTATGCCAATAATAACCATATAACTCATATTGCATTTGATCAGGCAAGAGGCTTAAAAGGTATTCACGTATTGAATAATTCGCTTACGAATATTGATTTATCAAAGCAGGCTATTCTGGATATTGCTGAGCTTGATAATAATCTTAATTTACAGACTTTAAATCTTAAAAACGGAAAGCATAATTATCTTGGCATTGGCTTTTCAAATACACCACAACTGCAATATGTATGCACTGACCCTATAGAAACTAACTATATAATATCGCAATTAGCATCCTATAATCAACCCAATACTGTTGCAAATTCTTATTGTTCTTTCACACCAGGAGGTTCTTCTTATTTTGTCCTTCAGGGTAAAACAAGATATGACATGAACACAAATGGATGCGACATTAATGACATGATAAAACCTTTTCAAAAATTCAATATTTTAGGGCAAAACATGGCCATTTCAGATGCGTTCGGATCTTATTCTTTCCCACTGATATACGGAACTAACACGATCACCCCGATGTTGGAAAATCCTTCTTATTTTAACATTACGCCACCTTCATTCACTACCAATTTTCCAACACAGCCAAGTCCTTATACGCAGAACTTTTGTTTAACGCCCAATGGTACACATAATGATCTGGAAGTTGTTATTATTCCTATACAGGCAGCCATTTCAGGATTTGATGCTCAATATAAAATCATTTATAAAAACAAGGGAACAGGAACACAATCCGGAAATATAGCTTTTAATTTTGATCATAGCCGAATGACTTACCAGACTGCTACAACAGCGCCTGCATCTCAGTCTATGGGAGTATTCAACTGGAATTTCACCAATCTTCTTCCTTTTCAAACAGAGGAAATCACAGTTACTGTAAAATTAAACACTCCAACACAGAACCCACCTCTCAATATTGGTGATATTCTGCATTATACAGCACAAATCAACGGAGCAACAGATGAAACACCAACTGACAACAATTTCACCCTAAACCAAACCGTTGGAAATTCTTTTGATCCAAACGATAAAACCTGTCTTGAAGGAACTTCTATTGCAAAAACTCAGGTTGGAGATTATGTTCATTACTTAATCCGATTTGAAAATACCGGAACAGCCAATGCCAGAAATATTGTAGTAATGGATGAAATTGATGCATCAAAATTTGATCTGTCTTCTGTAGTTGCACTCAATGGAAGCCATAATTTTATAACAGAAATCAAATCCCCGAATATTTTGGAATTTATTTTTGAAAACATTCAACTTCCATTTGATAATGATCATAATGATGGATATGTTGCCTTTAAAATAAAGACAAAATCCACCTTGAATACTGGAGATTCTTTCAGCAATACAGCTAAAATCTATTTTGATTACAATGCTCCTATTGTTACCAATACCTATACAACAACTATTGCAGGTACACTGGCTACTTCGGAGATCCAAAATGATAAAAATGGAATGAGTATTTATCCTAACCCAGTAAAAGACATCCTATATATCAGATCTCCAAATGAAGTAAGCAAAGTGGAAATCTACGACCTGGCAGGAAGAATAATTAATTCTATAGGAACGAAAGGAAATTCTGTAAATGTTTCGGATCTGTCTAAAGGAAATTATCTGATTAAGCTATTCTTAAAAGATAAAGTTTCTGTTCAGAAATTCATTAAAGATTAAACTTATAAAAACTACTCTATAATAAAAGGCTGCAAATAATTTCTGCAGCCTTTTATATTTTAGTAATGTCTAATCCATAATTCATACAAAATAAAAATTATTAAGGGAATGGAAACTCCTATTTATGATCTCTATTTAAGGTTTTCACAGTTCTTTTCGACAGTAAATAATACATTTGAAACAGTCTCTGCAAATTCTACATCTTTATTTTCAAAATAAAAAAAGCCTTCTTCTAGATTGGTTTTATTTTTCACAATCCAGGAGTTGATTTTTTTAATATCTTCACTTTTGAAATCCTTAAAAATTTTACCATCGTAAATCAGATCAGAATAATAATTATCAATACAATCAACAAGAATTTTAAACCCGTTTTCCCGGATATTTGTATTCCAACACTCAAGTATCTTATCAAGATCTCCGCTTATCTTATAAATACCGGTGAAGGTTTCATGATCAAAATAAGATTGGGTTGCAATGCGATACTGCCACCATTGCCAAATAAAAGCTTCAACGGCTGCTCTTTCATCTTCCGGCCACATTTTAAAGTTTCCATATTCTAATTTACGTAAAAGTAAGTCTGTATCAACCTTAGAGCTTCCTCTAGCACAAATATCAAATAGTCTGGGAAGAAAATGTTTAAAATCTTCAATATTACCCCAGGTTGTCAAAGCTTTAAACGCATACCTTGAAAGATCATTTTCTTCTAAATCTCTCAAAGGCATAATATGAAGTTTTTCTTTGTCTGTTTCAGAAACACAGCATGGGCATCCGTTTATCTTTTCTACAAGAGGATAAACGGAGAAAGTTTCATAAAGATGTTCTACAGATAATTCTAATGCATTCATATATTATTTGAAAACAATGATTGTGTATGGATTTGTTTCACCTGCTTTCGGCAAGATCAACCTTATATGTTCTTTCTTATTATAATAATCAACATAAGGTTCTCTGGTAATGATTTTCCCTTTTCCGGTTTCTTTATATCCTGCTTCTTTTATAATTTTGAGATACTGTTCGTATTCTTTTTTACTTTTAAATTCAAACTCAATCCTGTCCTCAGATTTGTCCTCGTATTCAAACTTTCCAATTTTAGATTGGTAATCAGCTGATTCATATTCAGCCAACACAAATCCTAGGCCTTCTGTTTTGTCATAAAATTTATAATTAAGACTTTTCATTTCTTTTTTAAAATCAGCCATTCCCAATTTGTTGAATGCGGCAAATTGTTCTAAAGTAAAAGTTTGAGCAGAAAGGGTTATACAGAATAATATAGCTAATAAACTTACAATTTTTTTCATTCTGTTAATTTGCTCACAAATATAAAATAATAATCTTTGTTTAAAATTTGTTTTCCATATCCAGCAAGCTATAAGGTCTGATTCTACTATTCAAAAGCTCCAGCAAAACATTTGCTTTCACATTTAAAATATCGGTCTGAATACTGTACCGGATGCCTTTTAGCTGGGGAAATACTGTGGTAGACACCTTGTCTAGGACATTAGGATTTTTTTTGGGCTGATTCATAATCACACAGATATAGGATGAAGTCTTAATTCCACAATGCCGCATATCTATTATAAAAAACAAAATCACTTCGTCAAAACGAATGAATGTGGGCTTTCTTAATACGTTATAAACAATGATCTGCTTATCAGTCACTGTCAGTAGTGGCTCTGTTCGTACCAACAGCAATATTGAATACACAATTCCGAATGAAAAAAAAGTAATTCCCAAAGAAAGAATCACTATTATAAAAAGATCTTTATCTCCGAAATTAAGATATGAAAGCCCTATTGTAAAAACACTCGAAATGATCAGCAATACCAGACTTTTTATTTTACTGGAATAAAAATGATGCTCTTTCATAGGTTTTAGTCTCTATTTGATAATAGCCAAATATATAAAACTTCAGTCAATAGTCTCCAAAGCACCAACAGTACCAGAGCTTATGCCTGTTTATTCAAAGCTTTCTCAAAAAGCAAAATCTGCGCCTGACTAAGGTTATTCAAAGAAATTGTACGCTTTGCGTTGAGTATATGATCAGGATAATAAATGAGTTCAACAAATTTTTCATTTATAGTAAACTCTCTCAGAACCCCTGGATTTTTTGTATTGCTTCTATCCATTTTAAATCTTAGATTAATACAACTTAAGGGAAGGACAGAATAACTTCGGGGAAACAAAAACATAGAGTTCGGGTTCATAAGAATATCAAAACTACACCATTGAAAATTTTTCTTATATTGTAAACCTGCCTTACTTACTGTAATCATTGTTCCGCTGATGTTCTTTATCATCACTCCATCCGCCTGCTTATACTTTTCAATAATTTTACTTTTCTGAAAATAGAAGAAAACTCCTGAGCCCACAAAAAAAAGGGGAACTGCTAAAAAAAGATAAGAAAAATAATCTGATAACATTAAAAGGTTACAATTTTAACAGAAAATAAATCGAATATTTTCCGGTTCAAATATAGAACAATAATCCTTATGAAACAGGCAGTCTGAAGAAGAAAGTACTTCCATTATTCAGCGAACTTTTTACTCCAATATCACCATTTTGCTTTTCAATGAAATTTTTTGAAATCGCCAGTCCAAGTCCTGTCCCATTCTGGTGTTCTCCAGGAACCTGAAAATAGCGGTCAAAAATCTGACGGTGATATTTTTCATCAATCCCGCTTCCGGTATCAATAATATTAAACTGGATAAAATCTTCTACCCTTTCCACAAAGATCTTAATTTCTTCATCCTGAAAGGAATGTTTCACCGCATTGGTCAGGAAATTATTCATCACCCAAACGGTTTTGTCAAAATCAGCCGTCACAGAATCTGTATCCTCCAACTGATATTCTGTCTGGATTGAAATATTTTTCTGCTCTGCCAGTTTTTCAACATTTTTCACGGCAGCCTGTACAATTTCCTTAGGTGAACATTTCTCAACCGTTAACCGGATATTTCCGGATTCCACTTGCGAAAGATTAAGGAGTTCCCCAGTAATATCCAGCAAACGCTGGCCGTCTTCATTAATACTTTTCAATAATTCCTGCTGTTGTTCATTCAGCTCTCCGAATTTTTGGTTTCCGAGCAGCTGCACACCCATTTTTATAGCAGAAATTGGAGTTTTCAGCTCATGAGAAATCGTTGCAATGAAATTGGTTTTGGCAAAATCCAGTTCTTTGAAAGGGGTAATATTTCGCAGTAAAATTACCTTTCCAATATATTTTTTCTCCTTCTCCCCTGTTTTCACAATATTGATGGGAACAATATCCTGTTCAAAATAATTCTCTTTATTTTCCCGGACAATCTTAATCGGTTCTTTTACCGGATGATCAATATTTTTAAGCAGTTCCCTCATCAAATCATTATTAACAGCAACTTCATGGGCCGTTTTTCCTATAATATCTTCTTTGCGGAGATTGGTAATTTTTAAAGCTTCATCATTAATCATATAGATAAAGTGATTTTCATCCAGCCCGATTACTGCATCATGCATATTATTTACCAGGGTTTCAATCCTTTTCTTCTCCATCAGTTGCTTGGAAAGATTACTGCTTTCGTATTCCTGAAGCTTTTCTGCCATCACGTTAAAAGAATCTGCAAGACTGTTAAATTCTTCACTTCCTTTAAAATGTACTCTTTCATTATAATTTTTATCTGCAATCTGTCTGATACTGAAGGTCAGCTGATTGATTGGTTCTGCAATGGTTTGCGGCAGGTTGAACAGTAAAATAAAAGCAATCAGAAAGCAAACCGTTCCCAGGCTAACAATCCAGAAAGTGGCATTTCCAGCTGTAATAATGGCGATATCGCTTTTTCGTTCAATCCCTTTCATATTCAAAGACATGATTCTGGCCAGGTCTTCACGGATCAGTTTCTCTTTATTGGTTGTAGGTTCTTTTAAATAACTCTTAAAATGCAGATTAAGATTTTGAGTAGCTTCCTTTTCCCCAAATTCTGTAAGGTTTTTTTCCTGCAGCTTATTATTTTTTTGAAAATCTGCAATGGCCACTACACTGTCTGTACTGATATGATCCAGCGCCAAAAGCATATTTTTAGAAAATTCAAGGCTGTTGTAATTGGCTGTAAGAATCTTTTCTGTATCAGATTTAAGCTTATTGATATATACTGAGCCTATTACTGAAAGCAGAACAATCAGTAAAAATAAAAGGCCAACGCCTAAGGTAAGTTTTGTTTTAAGTTTCATATGAAGACTTATTGTTTTTTAAAAGACATATGCAATCGCGTCATCTTTATCGGTGTTTGAGTTTCCAAATCATTGCAATTTCATTACTTTTAAGATAAAATAATAATATCTACCTGTCTTTCATTCAGCCTGTTCATCAAAGTATAGATCCAGCTATAACCGAACAGACGCTGCCAGAGCTTTGCATGAGGTTTTCCAATACAGACTGTTGTAATGTTATGGGCAATCACATACTCAAGGATTCCATTATGAACACTGCTTTCCTTGATTCTGACAACTTTGGCTCCCAATTCCTGTGCTAAATTAAAATTATTAATCAAATACCGCTGCTTGTCCAGTGCTATTTTTTCAGGGTTTTCAGAAGGTTTCTGAATATAGAGAACCGTCCATGGACTATTGTAGTAACTCGCCAGCCTGGCGGTTTTTCTAATGATAGTTTTAGCAATCTTCTCATTACTGCTGATACAGGCCAGGAATTTTATGGGTTTAAAATTCTCTGTCTTGATTTCTGCCTCTACTTTTCTTTCTACATGGGTAGCCACTTCTTTTAGCGAAAGTTCACGAAGCTGAAGAATGTGTCCACTCTGGAAAAAATTACTGAGAGCCGTCTGAATTTTCTCTTTTTTATATATTTTCCCTTCTTTCAATCGGGTGAGCAACTCATCTGCGGTAAGGTCAATATTCACTACTTCATCAGCTAAGGCTAAGATTTTATCCGGAACCCTTTCAGCTACTTCTACCCCTGTAATTTTTTTAACTTCCTCATTCAGACTTTCAATATGCTGAATATTCATGGCACTGATAACATTGATTCCGTTATCCAGAATTTCCAGCACATCCTGCCATCTTTTTTTATTTTTAGAACCTTCCACATTGGTGTGGGCCAGCTCATCTACCAGCACTACTTCCGGATGCTCATTGATAATAGCCTGAAGGTCCATTTCCTCCAGATTTTTACCTTTATAAAAGACTGATTTTCTTTCAATTGCCGGAATTCCTTCCACCAGAGCTACGGTTTCCTCACGGTCATGGGTTTCTATGTAACCGATCTTTACATCAATGCCATTCCGTAAAAGTGCATGAGCCTCCTGCAGCATCCGGAAAGTCTTCCCAACGCCTGCACTCATCCCGATATAGATTTTAAATTTTCCTTTCCGGGATTTCTGGATCAGTTCTAAAAAATGTTTTGCTGATGACATTGATTTTATTCTTTTTAGTTTTATTTTTTTAAACATTCTGTTAACCTTCGATTAGCACTTTTCAAGGAAAAGTTTTCACTTTCAATCCAAAGGCTCAATATTATAACACATTATTTTTTAACACTTAAGTTATTATAAGTTACCACTAACTGTTTTATAGGAGATCACTTAAGTTATTGAAAATCTTCGATTTTCATCTTATGTGTACTTTTATCAAAAACATTATCAGATTACTTAAGTGTTTTAAATAAAACCTTTTGTGACTTTTGTGGTTATTGAATTTTAATTTTCAAACAGGTTTTAGATTAAAACCACACTGCTAAACTTGTTGTAACAAAGAAATTCCCTTTTCTGAAATCATCATTTTTCGCAAAAACGGCATCCTTGGAAGTAAATCCTCTCGCTTCAGTACGGAAAACAACATTTTTAAATACCGCATAATCTACGTTCAGTGAATACCCAAAAGTTTGAAAACCGTTAGGAGTTCCGGTACTGATGATCACTCCGTTTTTATCGTTATAATATTCCAGTCTTCCAGCCAGCGCCCATTTATTGTTAACCTGATATTTTGCCTGTACGTTAGGACTATACCAGATATTATACTGCTCACTTCCTTTGGTCTTCTGCTCTGCTCCGATATCAAACCCTAACAAAGCTGAAAACTGATCTGTCAGCTGAAAACGTCCATACAAATCATGGAAATAACGCATTCTTTTCTCATCCTTAGCTTTATCATTTCCTATAAATGAACTGCTATTCAAAGTTACTTTATCATTTGGTTTGTAGGTCACCTGATGCCCAAAAGAAATACTTTGGTTCCCTTTTACTTTTGCAATACGCTGCCAGCCATTCAGTACCAACCCGCTTAAAAACCATTTTCCATTGTCTGAAGTATAGGAAATCTTGGCTCCGGTTTCAAAATAAGGCGAATTTTCAGCAGCAAAACTTCTGGTCAGATTGATATTATCTTTTCCTATGGCACTTTCCCAGCCGATATGGGAGGGCATGATACCTGCATCAATCCACAGGTTCTTATTTTTGGATATTTTGATTCCTACATTCGCTTCATTGATATATCGTAAAGCATTTTGTTCTGCAGCCATATTGTCCTGTGCATAAGTTCCACCCATTAATGCAAGATTGGCACGGACATTTTCACTCTGATAATTAGCTTTTATCAATCCAAGATTAAGGTTTAGCTCATTATGTCTATTGTATGAATATAAAAAATTCTGGCGGAGGTGATCTCCCGGTTCATTAAAATCGTAGGTATAAAAGAGTTCTGCATAAGCAGAAAATGTTACTTTAGGCTCTGTTTTTAATGAGTCTGACGATTGTGCTTTGGAAAAAAATGTTCCCAGCAATGCACCTATAAATAGATATTTTTTCACGTTAACTTTAGGGGATATCAACCCTGTCAAGGTTTTGAACCTTGACAGGGTTAGTTCAAGATTATTAAATTATTTTAATTGGTCCAAAGCAATATTAAGCTTTAAAACATTGATTTTTGAAGGCCCAAAAAGTCCTAAAAATGGCTTTTCAGTTTGATTTTTAATTAAATTATTGATCTGTTCAACAGAAAGACTTCTCATATTGGCAATTCTCTTTGCCTGATATAAAGCTCCTTCTTCTGAAATATCAGGATCCAATCCACTTCCACTCGCTGTAACGAGTTCTACAGGAACTTTTGTGTTTTCCATTTCCGGATTCTGCAGCTTGAGAGTGTCTATTCTTTTCTGAACAGTTTCCAGATATTCTTCATTGCTTGGGCCTTTATTACTTCCCCCACTTCCTGCTGCATTATAGTTTACTGAGGATGGGCGGCCATGGAAATATTTTTCAGATTTAAATTCCTGTCCGATATTGGCATAGAACTTTTGTCCTTTGTAATTAATGATCTCTGCATTTCCCTGGTTAGGTAATACTTTCGATCCGCCATATACAACGATCAGATAAATTCCTACAACTGCCAGCATTACAAGTGTTAATCTGAATGCTGAAACGATATGATTTTTCATTTTTTTAATTTTAATAGAATAAACTAATCAGTAAGTCAATGATCTTGATTCCAATAAACGGTACAATGACACCGCCCAACCCATAGATCAAAAGATTTCTTCTTAATAATGCACTGGCACCAATCGGCTTGTAAGCCACTCCTTTTAATGCTAATGGAATCAGGAAAGGAATAATCACCGCATTGAAAATAACCGCTGATAAAATGGCTGTTTCCGGACTATGAAGATTCATGATATTCAATTTCTGAAGCGATGGAATAAAGGTGATAAACAGCGCCGGGATGATGGCAAAATACTTCGCCACATCATTGGCAATACTGAAAGTTGTCAAAGTACCACGGGTCATCAGTAACTGTTTTCCAATCTCTACGATCTCAATCAGTTTGGTAGGGTCATTATCAAGGTCTACCATGTTTCCTGCTTCTTTTGCAGCCTGGGTTCCGCTATTCATCGCTACTCCCACATCAGCCTGAGCAAGTGCCGGAGCATCATTCGTTCCGTCTCCCATCATCGCTACCAGTTTTCCTTCCTGCTGTTCCTTCTTGATGTAGTTCATCTTATCTTCCGGTTTGGCTTCAGCAATAAAATCATCTACCCCTGCTTTTTCAGCAATAAACTTTGCCGTTAAAGGATTATCTCCGGTTACCATTACCGTTTTCACTCCCATTTTTCTCAACCGCTGGAAACGTTCCTGGATCCCCGTCTTAATAATATCCTGAAGTTCAATAACTCCCCATACTTTTTCATTAACGGATACTACTAAAGGTGTTCCTCCGTTTTCAGAAATTTTGGTTACCGCATCCTGGGTTTCCTGCGGGAAAAGATTCCCGGTTTTTTCAGTCAGTTTTTTTATCGTATCATAAGCTCCTTTTCTGATTCTGGTTTCTTCAAAATCAATTCCTGAAGTTCTGGTTTCAGCAGTAAAATCAATGTAAACTGGATTGGGAACTAACAAATCTTCAGATTTAAGAGCACTCAGTTCAATAATAGATTTTCCTTCCGGTGTTTCATCCGCAACAGAACTCAAAGCAGAGGCTTTAATAAAGTCTTCAAGCTTAATTCCATTGGCCGGATGAAATTGAGTGGCTTTACGGTTTCCAATGGTAATTGTTCCGGTCTTATCAAGTAATAAAACATCAATATCGCCTGCTGTTTCTACTGCTTTTCCACTTTTTGTGATAACATTTGCTCTTAAAGCTCTATCCATTCCTGCAATTCCGATTGCAGAAAGCAGACCTCCAATTGTTGTCGGAATGAGACAAACGAAAAGTGAAATAAATGCCGCAATAGTAATTGGAGTCTGCGCATAATCTGCAAAAGGCTTTAAGGTTAGGGTTACAATAATAAAAGTAAGGGTAAACCCGGCTAGTAATATGGTTAATGCGATTTCGTTAGGTGTTTTTTGTCTTGAGGCTCCTTCTACAAGAGCAATCATTTTATCTAAGAAAGATTCTCCAGGTTTAGTAGTTACTTTTACCTTAATTCTATCAGATAATACTTTTGTACCACCGGTTACTGAACTTTTATCCCCCCCTGATTCACGGATAACAGGCGCACTTTCTCCGGTAATAGCAGATTCATCAATGGTAGCCAACCCTTCAATAATTTCTCCATCCATCGGAATCTGATCTCCGGCTTCACAAAGAAAAATATCTCCTAACTTCATTTCTGCTGACATTTTTAAGACCGTTTCTACCTGAAATCCAGGTTTATTTTCAATAACCAGTTTAGCAGGAGTTTCCTCACGGGTTTTTCTCAGGGTATCAGCCTGTGCCTTTCCTCTGGCTTCAGCAATGGCTTCAGCAAAATTGGCAAATAATACTGTAAAAAACAGGATGATGAATACCAGGAAATTATAAGAGAAACTTCCCTGGGTTTTATCACCAGCCAAGCTGAACATGCTTACGATAAACATGACCACTGTTCCGATTTCCACCAGGAACATGACTGGATTTTTAAACATAATTTTCGGATTCAGCTTTACGAATGACTGTTTTATCGCTTCGTTTACCAAATCTCTTTGAAACAATGTTTGTGATTGATTTTTCATTTTTTTGAAAGAGTTTATATCATTATAAATCAATAATAACCATCAAGAGAAACCAAATTATTAGGGTTTAGAAATGGATAATATTATGAGTGAACGTTTCGGTAAGTTTTAGACTAGTTCCTTAAACAATTCAGCTTTCTTAATGGTTGAATATTGATTTTAATTTTTAATGTTCACAATTTATTTAGAGAAATACTGTATCTGTTCTGCAATAGGCCCAAGTGTTAATGCAGGGAAGAAAGAGAGTGCTGCAATAAGCAGAATGACTGCAAGCGTCATAAAGCCAAATGTTGCCGTATCTGTTTTCAATGTTCCTGAACTTTCCGGAATAAATTTCTTCTGAGCCAGTAAACCTGCAATAGCTACCGGACCTATGATTGGGATAAACCTTGATAAAAGCAGTACTATTCCTGTTGAAATATTCCACCATGGGGTGTTATCTCCCAACCCTTCAAATCCTGATCCGTTATTCGCTGAAGAAGAGGTAAACTCATACAGCATTTCACTGAAACCATGGAATCCAGGATTATTTAATGTTTTAGCTCCAAATTCTGGCAGATAAGCCGTTAAAGCCGTTCCTACAAGAATTAAAAATGGATGAAACAGAGCAACAATCATCGCAATCTTCATTTCTTTAGCCTCAATCTTTTTCCCCATAAATTCAGGAGTTCGCCCTACCATCAAGCCGCTGATAAATACAGCAAGAATGATGAAAATAAAATAGTTCAGAATTCCTACTCCACAACCTCCATAGAAGCAATTGATCATCATCGCAAGAAGTTCATTCATCCCTGAAAGAGGCATAGTACTGTCATGCATTGAGTTTACCGAACCGGTAGAAATTACTGTAGTTGCAATGCTCCAATATCCTGATGCTGCACTTCCGAAACGGATTTCCTTTCCTTCCATAGCTCCAAGGCTGCTGTCGGCTCCCATTTTTGTAATCAGAGGATTGCCTCCTGTCTCATTGACAATATTCGGTACAGTAAGTGCAAGAAAACCTACAGTCATGACAGTGAAAATAACCCACGACAACTTTCTTTTCTTTAGATAGAACCCTAAGGCAAAGACCAATGCAAAAGGAATGATCATCTGGGTGACCATCTCTGTCATATTCGTCGTATAATTAGGATTTTCAAGAGGATGGGCAGAATTAGCCCCGAAAAAACCACCTCCATTGGTTCCCAAATGCTTAATGGCAACAAAAGCAGCCACAGGACCTCTGGAAACTTCTATTTTCTGTCCTTCTAAAGTTGTAATGTGATCCTTTCCTTCGAAAGTCATCGGACTTCCGTTAAACGAAAGAATTAAAGCCACTACTACACTGATCGGAAGTAAAATTCTAATCATTGACTTGGTAAAATAATCATAGAAATTACCCAGTTCTGTAGTTGTTTTTTCTTTAAAAGCTTTAAAAAGAACAGCCATAGCGGCCATCCCTGTTGCAGCTGTTACAAACTGTAAAAACATAAGATAAAGCTGGCTCAAATAGCTTACTCCTGTTTCTCCCGAATAGTGCTGTAAATTACAGTTCACTAAAAATGAAATAGCTGTATTAAAAGCCAGATCAGGTGACATATTCGGGTTTCCATCTGGGTTTAAAGGTAACCAGGTCTGAGTCATCAGAAGAATAAATCCTATTATAAACCAAACCAGGTTAATCGTCAGCATGGCATACATGTTCTGTTTCCAGTTCATCTGACGATTGGGATTAATTCCCGATATTTTATAAATTAACTTTTCAATGGGTTCAAAAACCGGATCAAGAAAAGTTTTTTTGTGTCCATAGACATTAGCAATATATTTACCTAAAAATATTCCGATAACTAATGTGATAGCAAACATGGCTATGATGCCTAAAATTTCTGTATTCATGATCTCTAAAATTTTTCAGGTTTCATTAAAACGTAACAGATATACACAAAGGCAAGTATTGAAAGGAAAAATAAACTCCACATAATTTTATATTCTATCAAAAAATTCAACTGATTTATACAAAAGCCAAAACAATACTGCAAACAGCAGGATCAAACTCATAAGCATCATATCTTTATTATTAAGGTTAAGAGAGTAAACAATACATACGATACAATCAGCAAACTAAAAGTGGAATGCTCCCGTTTTTTCAACGTTTTTCTTGAAATTGTCATTTTTAAATATTTTATTCAGAGACTATATGCCAAAAGAAAGTCCAATCCTTAAACAAACAGTATAAAATACTATAAAACAACATGTTAAATCAATGCGATTAACTGCATAAAAACAGAAAAGCCTATCAAAATGATAGGCTCTTTATTAAAATGATAAAAGGTTTATTTCAGTCCGTATTCTTCGAGTTTACGATATAGCGTAGCAATTCCAATTTCGAGGAGTCTGGCCGCTTCTGCCTTATTACCTTTTGTGTATTGCAAAACTTTTTGGATATGAATTTTTTCAAGAGATCTCATGCTCAAAGAATCACTTTCCTGAGCAGGCTTTTCTGAATAGTGTGGAAGACTTTCTGCGTCCAGGATATTATCATTCATCAGAATCAGGCTTCGTTCTACTGCATTCCTTAATTCCCTGATATTTCCTTTCCAGTTATTTTTTTCCAGCATTTTGTAATAATCCGGGCTTACCTGAATGGATGACAAATGTAACTTATGTGAAAATATATCGATGAAGTTCTTCGCAAGCATTTTCAGATCCTCTTTTCTTTCTCTTAAAGCAGGCAGTGTAATTTCAAAAACATTCAGTCTGAAATACAGATCTTCTCTGAAATTTCCCTGTCTTATTTCCTCTTCAAGATTTCTATTGGTAGCGGCAATCAGCCTGAAATCAGATTTAGAGACTTTGGTTTCCCCCATTTTGATAAACTCTCCGGTTTCCAGGACCCTAAGCAGCTTTGCCTGAAGTTCTATAGGCATTTCACCCATTTCATCCAGAAATAGGGTTCCTCCATGGGCTTCTTCAAGCAGTCCTTTTTTATCTTTCAGGGCACCTGTAAAAGAACCTTGTTTATGACCGAACAGTTCGCTTTCTAAGATTTCCTTGCTAAAAGCAGAGCAATTGATCGCCACAAAGTTATTTTTCTTTCGTTCACTTCCTTCATGGATTGCATTTGCAAACACCTCTTTTCCAGTTCCTGTTTCGCCTGTTAAAAGCACTGCAGCATCTGTTAGTGCTACTTTTTCTGCTAGTTTCTTAGCCTGCAAAATCAAAGGAGAAATACCTATGATTTGTCCAAAACCTTTGGACACTCCGGTTGGCTGAATCGTTTTTATTCTATTGTCCTTTACCTTTTCCAGAGCCTTATATACCAGAGGAATAATCTTCTCATTATCATCTCCTTTTACCAGATAATCATAGGCACCATTTTTCATAGCCTGCACTGCATCGGTAATATTTCCGAATGCAGTCATCAGGATAATTTCAAGCTGTGGATATTTAGTCTTAATAGATCTTACCAGTTCTACCCCAAAAGCATCAGGGAGCCGGACATCGCTTAACACCACATCAAAATCATACTGCTCCAGCATCGTCATTGCAGAACGTGCTGTAGAGGCTTCTTTTACGTTAAAATTCTCTTGGGAAAGGATCATTCCTAATAGCTTAAGGAGCTTGATCTCGTCATCAATGATCAGAATGTTTCCGGACATTATAATTCTTTTTGGAAAACTGATACAAACTTATTGATTTTATTTGAGGAAAACCCCTTTATAAAGGAAATTAATTTTATCATGATCCCTATTTTCAGGAGCTTTATCCCGCTATTCATTCATACTCCTCGAGTCAATGCTTTAATTATGATGAGTAATAGGTAATGAGTGATTGTGTAACAAATAATATCATTGTTATCAGGATCCTTATGGAATAACAATAGAAGACGAAAGTAAGAACAGCAAAATATCAATATGTTGATTGTTATATAAGTTACTATTTTATACAACCAATATTCAATAGAAACGGGATAAAGCCAAAACATAGATAATACTTATTGTTTATCCCCTATTGATTGGGTTCTCTGAGTATAGAGCAAAAAAAAATCCTTTATCTTTCGATAAAGGATTTTTAAAAATAAAATAAAAACTGGCGGCGGCCTACTCTCCCGCGTTAGCAGTACCATCG
>NZ_JBBGZQ010000015.1:0-131312 GCF_037572595.1 Chryseobacterium sp. MYb328
TATTTAAATAATTATATCTTTTTATTTAAAAAAAAATTATTTTAACAAGAAGTAGGCTTCATATGAAATAAAAAGCCGCCCATAGTATCGGGCGGCTGTTCTGTGTATTAAATATCTATAAGTTTAGTTGCTCATAACCATTTTGCGATAAGCGTAAATATCTTCAATGGTTACTACACTCATGTCTTTTTTGATGGCAAAATCTACGATTTCCGGAAGTCTTGCCATAGAACCATCTTCATTGGTAAGTTCACAAAGTACTGCATCATCACCAAGATTAGCCATTTTTACAAGATCTACACTGCCTTCTGTGTGACCACGTCTTTCAAAGACGCCATTTTTTTTGGCGATTAGTGGAAATACATGTCCCGGGCTTGCAATATGCTCCGCCTGCGCCTCTGCAGCAACTGCTGTTCTGATGGTCGTTACGCGGTCTTTAGCTGAAACTCCGGATTCCACGCCTTCTTTGGCTTCAATAGAAATGGTAAATGCAGTCTGATTTTTTGAATTATTGTTTTCCACCATCGGACGAAGGTTCAGATGTTTACTTTTCTCTTCAGAAATGCATAAGCAGACGATACCGCTGCATTCGCGGATCAGAAGTGCCATGTCCTGTTCTGTAATAGTGGAAGCGGGAAAGATGATATCACCTTCATTTTCGCGGTTTTCATCGTCTACTAAAAGAATACCTTTTCCCTGTTGTAATGTTGAAAGTGCTTTTTCTACACGTTCTTTGGAGGTTGCTCCGAATTTTTCTAATAATTTTTCCATGTTATTTTACTTTTAAAAGTTAAAATAGTCTTCGGTACATGGAAATGAAATACGATACCGCAAGAGCCCAGAAAGGATCTTACCGTACGTTTCATTTTCTTCTCCCATCCAGACTTTAACTGTCGGTTTTGGAATTTCACCAAATCAGTCCCTTCAGATGAAAGGAGTCGCGGACTGTAACCGCCGGTAGGGAATTTCACCCTGCCCCGAAGAAAACTTATACTAAGTTTTGCTGTATGTTTTAATTTAAATTTTTATTTCATTAATTATATTTAATACACAGGCCGCTAATTTCGGAAAGATTTTTGAGATAGAAAAGGCTTTGGCAATAGGATTTATCAATAACTGATGGGTTGTAAATAAAAATCCATCCCTGAATTGGGATGGATTCTGTTGATTATATTTCAGGAATTCCGGAAGAGTATTGTTTATAAAACCTCTTTTCCGGATTTATAAATTTTGATGATTTTATTTCTTCCATTCTCTATATTATTTAATCAGTTTTAAGTTTTCGTCGTATAATCCTATCAACAGACTGTTTCCGTCTTTGTCTGTTTTTATTCCACCATATTCGGCGGCATCGTATTTTTCTGACTGCCCTTCCTGGAAAAAGAAAGACTCGGCGCCGATATTAATTCTCCATTGATTGGGTGAGGTATATTTGATGAGGTGTTCTCCGGTTCTTAATGGAGTAGGGTCTTTTTGAAAGCGAACCTGTTCGGCAATTCCTTTTGTATCAAGTTTTACCACACAATAGCCACGTTTGGGAATCTTTTCCGCATTAATGTTATTCGCGATATCATACCGTAAGTTCATATAGTCACCCTGCATCAGTGAGCGCGGATCCACGGGTGCCAGCTTTAATAAGATGGGTTGTCCGTTTTTTAGCAAAGTTTCTTTTTCCACTACGGAATAATTAAAGTATACCAACAACAGAACAAGGTTGAGAATGATGATAAGCCATTTATATTTATTCATTTGCTGTCAGTTTTTTGTGAGTGAAGAAGTAAATTGCCAGAAAGCTAATTCCTGATCCGAAAAGGAGTATGGATTTGATCAATAAGGTAAAACCAAGATCGTAATAAAAACGTCCGATAAAATAGATCAGAGCAATGATGGCTAAAACCAATCCTGTTCTGTAATTGACAAAAAAGCTTAACAGAATAATCAGGACTGCTCCCGATATGGTAGGTGTTAGTAAAGTGGGCAGTAAAAATAAAACAGTAAGAGTGTAAATAATAATTTTATAAGTTGTACTGGTTACCTTTAATGTTCTGAATAGAAGAAATACTACATAAAGGATAGCCAGCATAATCACAACAGACGGGATCCAGTCATAATAATGCTCTGTCAGGTGGAGAAAAGATGCCAGTCCTGAAAATACAAGAGTAAATATAAATGAAAAGACCATTCCTGCCCGAACCGGATCATACAGCTTAGACAATATCTTGTTTTTGGTAATTATTTTTGCTTCCTGAAGAAATAGGAATGTTATTATTACTGTTTGAAATATAATAATTGCTGAGATCAGACTGTAAGTATCATGAGTCTGAGAAAATGCAACTATACTTCCATTGATGATCAATACTGAAATAAAGGAAAGGATATAGCTTTGAACCAGAAACAAGGTGCATAATGCAATGACAATGAATACCATGTAGACGCTGTCTCCTTCGGTAGAAAGAGCAAAGCCAAGGAGAGCAAAACCAGTAATGAAAAAAGAAACACTTAAGGTATCTATAATTGTTTTTCCGGATATTCTGCTGATCAGCGAAGAACCTGCAATACAGATTACACCCAATATACCTGCTCCTGTGGGAGAATCAAAAACCTGAAACAAAAAAATAAAGCCCAGGAAGGTAAGACATGCCATCATTCCACCAATTATGGATAATATTTTGATAGATAATGATTGGTGATTATTGTCTTTTTCCTCATAAGCTGCCATAATAGAATTTTCATCAAAATGAATTTCCCTGTTACTCTCAGTCTGAAGATGATCCATCAGTTTTTTTATATGTTCTCTATTTGTCATTTTTCCATTTTTTTTGAAGGTTCATCAGATTTTTAATGATGAGGGTGATGCTCACAACTATGAAAAAGAAAACCAATAAGAATATGGCCTCACCATCTACTGTCTTGAACAGTAAAGAGCAGATAATAATGACAATACTCAACGGAATAATGGCAAAATAAAAGCTGTTTTTCGTTTTGAAACCATACCAGATTCCTGAAGCATATACAACAGTGCTGAGTGGAGCTAGAATGTATAACGATGTTTTATGAATCTCAGTAATATCCAGACAAAGTCCAAATGTCGATATACTGATAACGGCCAATGCTAAAATGTTGGTAAACCAATGGGGAACATGAATCTTTTTATAATGAGATATAAGAATTGAGCTGATTAAAATAACGGTGTTAAGGATAAACATCAGAATAAGAATACTCATGTTTTCCCAGTCTTTTGCTACCTGCTGAGAGTATAAAACAAGGGTGGTGTTTATTAAAACTATATAGAGAAGCCATAAAGGGGCAAAATCTGATATGATCACCCAAAGTGTTATAAAAAGAGTCCAGGCCAGAAAAAAGTCATAAGCATCGGCACCGGTTTGATAGATCTGTCCGAATACTGCAAACAGAACTCCTACTAAGGCTGATGCTCCTGTAAGGATGATATTTCGGATGTTGCTGTTGATTTTAGGAAGTACTGCTAAACCTGTAGTGGTAATAACCAGTATTTCTGTTAATCCGATTTTTGCAAATTTAGGAAGCTCTGCCCAATTGTAAGCAAAGAAGAAAATAATTCCGGATACGGTAAGCCCTATTCCCAGACTAATCAGGAATAATTTAAGAAATTTTTGCCAGGCTTCTGTGCTGCTGTAAATGGTATCTTTAAGAACTGTTTTGATTTCTTCTTCACTCAGATTGCTGTGCCGGCTGAGGATTTGGAGATCTTCTCGTTGTATGTTTTTCATTTAAGATATGTTAAGTGCTGACAGTTTGTACTGTCCTAATATAAGTTGTTGTTCAGTTTCTGTATATTCTTATTGCTGAAGTTTATTAGGTATCGCAGGAAATATGTTCCCATTTCTGATCTATATAATTAATCAGCCAGTTGAGGAGAGCATAATGTTTTTTTATAAACAATGCTGGTTCTATGATATTAAATTAAAAATAATACCTGATGATCAATTAAGGTTGATTAAAATCATTCCCTTAGTATCTTTTCCATTTTTTTTCCTTTGGCCAATTCATCAATCAGCTTATCAAGATATCGGATTTTCCTCATCAGTTCATCCTCTATTTCTTCTACACGATATCCGCAGATAACTCCTTTGATTAATGCAGCGTTAGGGTTCATCCTGGGAGCTTGTTCAAAAAAGGTCTTAAAATCATTTCTCTGATCCAGTTGCTCCTGAAGTCCTTGCTCATCATAACCGGTAAGCCAGTGAATGATTTCATGAACCTCAGATTTTGTGCGTCCCTTTTTCTCCGCCTTTTGAATGTAATGCGGATAAACACTGGCAAAAGTTGTGGTGAAAATTTTTGTATTCTGCATGGCCCGGGGATTCAGTATTAAACTAGTTTTTTTAAAATTCCATCAAGTATAGTATTGAATTCTTCCGGCTTTTCAAGCATAGGATAATGTCCCACTTCTGTCATGGTTACATAGTTGTAATCCTTTAAATATTTGCGATTAGCATCTATATTTGTAGGGGAAGCATCCGAATTAATAGCGATTACCGGAATTTGAACCTGCTCTGCAATGGTTGTAAAATCGGTTTTGTATAAAGGTTTGAGAAGATTGATGACCATTTCCGGCTCGTTTTGAAGGAATTCTTTTTGTAACCTGTCCTTTACAGCAGCAGGTGTTTTTTCTGCAAAAAGATACTGAGGCAGGAAGTTTTCCACTGCATATTTAAAATCTGTTCTGTAATGGGAAAACATTATTTCCTCTGCCTGTTCCTCAGTAAAAGATTCATCAAGGTTCTTCAAAGTATCTACCAGAACAAGAGCTTTTACCTGTGGAATTCTCAACGAAGCTTCAAGAACATAAGCTCCGCTCATTGAATGACCTACCAGTATAATGTTCTGTGAGTCTATGGCGTCAGCTACCGCTTTTATATCATCAGCATACCGGGAACTCGTCCAGTCATTTCTGGAAGAATCAGATTTACCGTGGCCTGCCAGATCTATTTGTATAACACGATATTTGGGTGCAAAATATTTCTGCTGATCTGCCCACCATTCAGTATTGCCGAGCCAGCCGTGGATCATGATGATTGCTGTACTTCCGTCTCCGGATTCTCTATAATGAATTTTTTGACCATCAGAAGATATTGTATATTTTTCCATGATTTTTTTTGGTGTATAAATAATATTTAGAAACGAAGGTACAAAAAGGCTGTGGAATTCAAGGTAAAGCTTTCTGTAGCTTACCTTTGCTGCACTTTAAATAAAGTAATTGTATAATCAAGTAATTTCTGATCTCCATATTCACCATGCCCCGGAATAACGATTTTTACATTAGGATATTCTTTTTTTACTTTTTCAACTGTAGCGGACCAGTCTGAAACATTGGCATCACCCAAATATCCTTTACCAGCTTCCAGTTCTTTTAGCAGGCAGCCTCCAAACAATACATTTTCACTGGGAAAATATCCAACTGTATTATCTTTTGTATGACCTTCTCCTAAAAATTTTGTAATCGTTTTTTTATCACCTACTTTTAATACCAAAGAATCGCTAAAGCTGTTTTCAGGAACAGTAAAGTTATTTTCCCGTGCCAGATCAATAGTTTTGGAATAGGCATAGGAAGAGATGTGGTGGTTATGAAATGCCTGTAATCCACCCAGACTGTCATCATGAAAATGAGTAGGAATAATGGCATTAATTTTTGAATGAAGGGTTTTATTGATCCATTGAATCAGTTCTTCTGAACCTTTGTCATTTGTTGGAGTATCAAATACAATAGTTTCATCAGCAGCTTTTACAATAAGGCCATTACAGGGTACGTTTCCGAAATCATTGGTCTGCTTAAAAGAGGTATGGATAAAAGAATTCTCAGAAATCTGAGTAATGATAAGTTGATCAGACTTATAAATTTCTTTTGCTTTAAAATTACTTTGCTGCTGAGTGTTACATCCTGTAAAAAGAAAGGAGTATAATAAGATGATGAATGTATTTTTAGTAATGTTTCTCATTGATTTGGTGTTTGATGTAAAAATATAATTTTATATTAACGTAAACACGAAAATACCCCCGGAAATATGATTTTTCAGAGGGTATTGAAGTAATTGAAGTTGTTTATTATGAGGTTGGTTCCGACTTGATGTTAATAATCATTACAGCATAAGAATTTCCTGCAATGTCTTTGATTTCGCATTTGAAGTAGATGAGGTTCTTTAAAAATTTCTGTTGAAAAACTTCAATCAGAAATTCTGTTCCAATAGGCATTGCTTTGGAGGCATAGCCTTCCAGACTGTCGATTTCATAAGAGCCTTTGTTTCCTAGAAAATTGAAAATCTCTCTAAGGACACAGTTGGCGATGAAGACAAAAGGAACAATTGGGTGGTTTTCAAAATGTCCTTTACACTGATTCAGGGTAAAAGGCATGATGGATATGGTAAACTGATGCGGGTCTGCAGTATAGTTGATTTTGCCTTCCGGAAGTTTTTCATCGTAAGTTTCAATAAGAGTATCATCGAAAAAATCCTTATAAAAAACTCCAAATGCATCCTGGGATATGATATGATAATCAAGTTCAAAAGAATACAGGATCTCTCCAGATTGCTTATCTTTTGCATTAAGACATGATTTGCCTTTCCTTTTGGATTCCAGATAGCTTCCACCGGTAATCAAAAGAGTGTCAGGAATGGCTTTGTAGGATAATTTTCTGATTCTTAATTTTTCTCCGAGGAAATAAATCTTTTCTTCAGAAGAATTGTTTAGCAGTTTGTATAGGCTGCAGCTTCCTAATGAAGCAAGAGCTTTCAAGAGATTGGTGAGATTTTCATTGCTGAAATCCCAACCGGATATTTCTGTTTCTATGCTGTGATCATTAAAAATAATATGTTCCGGAATATTAATGTACGGAGCAGTTTCTCCAATATAGGGAATGATTTTTTTCTGGATGTCTGGTGTTGTCATGGAATGAGGGTATTAAATTGTTTTCATTGTTTTCATTGTTTTGTGGGTGATCTTCTTCAGCGGTGAGGTGATAATGATACTTTGGCCGTTGTGATGGATCTGTTGGCAGCTATGCTATACTATCTGATTGGGAATAAGCAGAGGGATATAATAGCTGCAGTTTTAATGATGCTCTTATTTTTTTCTTTATGTAGAGTGAGTTTGTTTTTTCATTTATATCTTTTTATAGTGATTTATTTGTTTTTTAAAATTACAAAAAAAATAATTATAAATATTTATGATTAAAATATTTGTGTCTTCTTTTGCTATTGAAAACTCATTTTTTCTGTGTTAAATAAGGAATGAGAGTATGCGTAAAAAAGTTATCCACATAAAATTATCCACATCTTTTTTACTCGCAGGAAACTTTATGTGGATAATTTATTTTGTTTAAATATTTTAATATTAGTGTTTTAACTGTTTTATTTAAATAGTGTTAAAAAGTTATCCACATTTGTGAAATAAAGATTTTCTTTTTTTTAAAAGTTATCAACATGTTTTTCCATATTCCCTGTAGGTCAGAGTTTTTCTTATTCTTTAAATGAAAAGAATAGCGATTAAAGCTGTAATTTTTGTTTATTTTTAAATTGAATATTGCTAAAGACTTTCAATATATTTTTCGTAACCACTTTTTTCAAGAAGATCACTGGCGCTTAACTGATAGACATCTTTCCATGAATCAGGGCCGTTTTTTTCAACATATTTTTCGATGATTCTGAATCCCAGCCAATAGTTCATAGATTTGGGAGCATCAGGAAAAAGCTTGAATTTATCATTTCTCAACAATGGATTGTTTCCTGATTGATCTGCAAAAGAAGGTTTTAATTTTGTGAATATTTCCTTTTCATTTTTGATATACCATGCCCAGTTTTCTTTTGTCATATTTTCCACAGCTTCATACTTTTCCATTTTGTGGTCAAAGAATACATAAGTGAAATAACAGGCAAAACCTTCGTCTATCGTTTGGCTCAGTGCATTTCCTCCATTGCTGTCAGCCTGTCTGAAATGCTCATACACCAGATGATTCAGTTCATGGGGAAGTGCTTTTTCAAGGGAATAACGAATATCTACATTTTTATGATTAAGCTCTAAAGCAAACTGCTCGGCATTACATCCACCAAAGGAAATTCCTGTAATAGGAGTAAAGAGTAAACTTATTCTGGCTTTAGGTTGATAAGGAACTAGCTTGTTGAACCTGGTCAGGGTTTCCTTAAAATGTTTTTTGAGATCAATATTTAAAATATTATTGGCCCTATTTTCAAGTTCCTGTTTATTTTTCTGGTAGAAAGTTTTATTCCAGGCCATCATGCCTTTAGGATTGTTGAAGAGATGAGCATTTTCGTCCCCAAAAATAACTCCATAGCAGCTATCCCATAATTTTTTATGCGGTAGATAGACTTTTTGAACAATTCTTATAGAATCATATTGCTGATCTTTATGAGCAAGCAGCTGATGTTTAAAAAGGTTTTTGATGACAATGCCCTCTACTTTTACACTGTCGGGAATCTTCTCTAATCTGTTATAATTAAATTTATTCTCCGTAACTGTTGTAGTCTTTCCTGTGGAGCAGGAAAGTATGGTAGATGCCGACAAAAAAAGAATAATTTTTCTCATAGAATAAATATCAGCTGTACCCTATTTATTGTAATGGGGTTAAAGCCTTTGAATTTCTTAATAATACCATATACTGGAAATAATCAAGAGTGTTTGTGTTTTCCTTTGGCGTAAAGCTTTCTCCGAACATGGTAGATTTTACAGAGATCAGTTTGTTTGAATGTTGATAAGGAGAGCTATTAGCATTCAGCTTAAACAATGTGATGGAATTGGATTGTGTAAATTCTTTAAAATCATTGATTCCTTTTACCAGCATCAATGGACCATCTGCATTGATCCAGCCTACTTTTTGATCGTCAGGTGTCGGGAACTGTGGATTTTTCGGAAGGTACATTTCGCTGTCCAGAGTATAGCTTACAATGCTTGAAGTTTTAAAACCTGAGTTTTTAAGTCTTTCTGCAAAAGGTTTTTCATTCTTTTTTACACCATGCTGAAGCACATGATAAAATCCGAAAAGTCCGTAAAATTTCTTATGTCCGATATTTAGTTTTTTTACCGAGTTTTTAAAATTCATGATCATTGCTGAATCTCTGGAGATTTTGCGGGAATTGTCATTAAAGTCAGTATCAATTCCAATAACGGAAATTTTTAAAGAATCCTGTAACGTCTGGTTGTAGTCATACATATGATTCCATTTTTCCAATAGTTCTTTACTGGACTGCTGTGGAATTCGTTTTTGTACAGCCAATACCACTTCTTTAAGCAGGTTTTGATCCTTTGTATTGCCATGAAGGAAAAGATTCAGCTTGTGAGAATTGGTACTGTCCATTTCAGCAATGTAATATCTGACTCCGGCTTTTTGATTTAAAAATGTAAGAAGCTCCTGATCCAGTTTTTGATTGTCTGCATATCCATGAACTTCTCCTAAAAGAATAACCTGGGAATTGTAAAAGTTATCATCAAACAACTTGCTGTCTATTTTATCATTAGCGGAGACATGGTTGTTTTTCAGGTAATCAGTAAATTCAGAATCTGTACTGCCGATAAAAATTTTATTGCTAATTAATATATAAACAACGGAAATTAAAATGATAGCAAATACTGTCATAAAGAAGTATTTGAAAAATTTGAGAATTTTTTTCATGGATTATTTTTCACGAAAATAGCCTAAAAAATTAAAATAAGTCCTAAGAAAACTGAAATGTAAAATATTTTTCACCACAATGTAAGCACTGAAAAGCAGCTATTTCTCTCAGATTTTCCGGACTTCCATAAGTTTTAAAATCATAATACTTACTTTTTTCTTTGACCCCTTCTTCCCAGTACCTGTACTTTTCACTGATGTTATACAGGTCATCATTATTTTGTGGATAACCTGTAAATTCAGTGATATTTTCACAACAAAGAGGCATATCAGGTTTTTGCATAAATATAGGGATATCCGGAGTCCGGTTGTACTTTTTGATTAAAACTTCTTTGAGTTCTGCTGTGTAGTTTGAGGGACAATTTAATGAGAGGAGATATTTTTCAATAGTTTCCTTATACAGAAAACTGCAGGTGTGGACCATCAGTTTAGAGTGCAGGCACTCATGGCAGGCAGCATAAATATCATCATCAATCTCACCATTTTCTAAAGTAACTTGTCCCTGGTAAGGGTATAGGTCAACATTTGTTTTTTCACAGACATGGCATTCCGTATAATATTCATCCAATTTTTCAAGAGCATCATCGGAAATAAGTTCAAAAAGTTTCCCCATTTGATTTTTTAATTCAATTTATTCAAGCGGATTAATCAGTATAAAAGGTTCCATGATCTGTACCCCTATATTTTTAAACTCAGGAGACGATATAATTTCCAAAAGGTATTGGATTTTTTTTCCTGATTCAGGCTAAGTTCTATGGTTGTAGTGGTCATAGTGAATAATAAAAGATTAAAATAACAGAAGCCTTATTCTTTGTCTTTATAGATATTCCAGAAGTTGAAATCGGTCATAGGAGCATCCGTGATGCCGACATTACGGCCCATTGTCACAATCTGTCCTCTATGGTAAGTTCCATGAAGAACAACATGTTGAATGTATTCATATTTTGAAAAATCACATTGAAACCACTGAGATTCTATTTTTACATTTTTTGACAATTCCTCTTCAGATAAGGTTTCCACATAATCTACCAGCTTTTGAGAGTTACTCTTTATGTTGCTAAAAACTTCTTCTTTGCTGGTTTCAGCGGTGGTTTTGGCAAAATCGAAATCATTGTTTCCGGAAATATGGCTCCACCAGTATTCCTGGGTTTGCCAGATATGATGCAGGGTCTTTAAAATAGTGGGAAAGCTGGAAATAACTTCCTGATTAAGCTGTTCATCAGATTTTGTGGATAACCAGTCAATGTATTTATTGACTACCCAATTGTTGTACTGAACTGTTTTGGTGATTAATGTTTTTAAGCTCATGATATTAATATTTTGGTTTTAAAATGGGAATTAAAGTCCGAAATGCCTATCCCTATCATTGTTTTCAGGATTAATAAGCGCCTTATTGCTGTAGGTTGCTGCTTCAAATTCATTGATATTCACAGAGAGAAAAGAAACATCAGGAAGTAATGCTGTCAGCAGGGTGACAATCTGTGTCGAAAGATCTGCTTTTTGTTCTGTGCTGCGCCCTTCCATAATATATCCAAAGACATGCAGAAAGTTGTTCTTATGCTTTCCCAACCGATAATACTGATAAGGCTGAAGTCTTACCTTGATATCATTAGCAGCAAATAACCCTGCAGACTCGGCTACTGTATATACAGCATCCATAATTTCATTGGAGGTTCTTTGCCAGAGGACATCCTGTGAACATTCAATGATGAAATGAGGCATACGAAATATTTTGTAATATGATTTTTGTCATGTAAAAATAAGAAAAATATGAATCCCTGTTTCAAATAAGATTCCGTTCTGATAATAAAGTTTTTGTATGGCTGTAATTGTGAAAATTAAAATAAAAAAGCCCGGATAGCAGATCATCGGGCTTTTAAAAAATATGATAACGGTTTTTTATTGAACAGATTTTTTAATATTGTACTGAGGTTTTATGGGATCAGACATATCCAGTAGAATATCATACTGACCCTCTTCTCCAATCAGGAAATCATAAGCATTAAGTGCAATAGTCTTCCCATCGTTATTTAAACCAAGATTGTAGCCCCAATCATTATCCAGTCTGAATTTTAGCTTACCCTTTTTCAGATGATAATTTTTGAGAAAATAGAGATTCGGTTTTTGAGTATCTGCCTGCAATGGGGTATCTTTTCCGTCCCATCCACCTGGAGTTGCATCTCCGATAATTCCCCATAGATAATTATCTGTTGTCTTTGTTCCTGTTTTCACACTTCCATCGCGAAGCTTAACCATCACAGAATTAATTTTTCCTGTTTCATCCGGTTTGAAGGTGAACGTAACATTGTCATCCAGCTGAAATGAAGTATTGCTGACAGGGAATAGTGAACATATAGGATATCCATTTTCTCTGAATAGAACCTGCCCGTCCAGAGCAGTTACATAAAATTTAGTGTTTCCAGCAGAGTAAATTCCTTCCAGTTTTTTTAGTTCCTGTTGATTAATTTTTACAGCAGTAGGAATCTTATAAGGCTTATGATATATTATATTTTCAATCTTCGGTACGATGATATCTGTATGTGATAATGTAGAATTTGACAGGGCGATGAAACAAATATCATCCTCCAGAATTTTGTAATATATGCTCCGGTAGCCGGGACCGCCGCCGCCATGCCCAACACTTTTTTTACCATTATTAATGATGACATCACTGCCCAATCCATAATGATCGTTAAGATAAGGTGTAAACATTTTTTCAGTAGTTTCCTTTTTAAGAATTGTATTGTTTTTAAAAGACTCATTGAATTTGAAAAGATCGCCAACAGTAGAATACATTGCACCTGCTGCAAATGGATGATCTGTTTTAAAACGAAAGGCTTCGGTAGATGCATGGTCTAATAAAAAATCATATCCAAAGGCTTTGTTCTCATCTGTAACAGTATTAAAGTGGAAACCGGTATGATTCATCTGCAGTGGTTTAAGAATATAGCTTTCAATAGCCTTGTCATAATCCATTCCGGTCACCTTTTTAATGATATATCCTAGAATATAATATCCGGAGTTGGAGTAGTCCCATTTTGTATTAGGTGGGAAATTCAATGGTTTTGCCGAAATATATTTGATGAATGTTTCTTCATCTACCGTATTTTCTGAGCCTGTTTCATTAGGAATTCCTGAAGTGTGGGAAAGAAGATTCGCAATGGTGATACTGTCTCCTTTGGGAAAATCTGGATAATATTTGGAAAGTTTGTCGCTGATCGATAATTTTCCTTCTTCTTCCAGCTTCAGAATGACTGTGGAAGTGAACATTTTTGTGGTGGAAAAGATTCTGTAAAGACTTTTGTTGGTATTTTTTTCTTTTTTAGGACCGTTTCTGTAGCCGTAACTTTTTTCGAAAATAATTTTTCCTTTTTCAGCGACAAGAACAGTGCCGCTGAATTTGCCTGCTTTATCATAAGCTTCCAGTAATTGCTCAATTTGTTTAGTTTTTTGTGAAAAAACAGGGTTGGCTGCCAAGAGTAGGAGAAGGCAGGTTAAAATAACTTTCATGTATCTTTTTAGATAAGACAATTATAAAAGAAGTAGTATTACATTGGGTTTTGAAAAATAATTGGATTATTTGACATCGGTTCCGGATAAGTATTTTTGATTCGTATGAATAAGAGATTATTTTACACCGTAACCTTGGATTTCGGTTCCGATGTTTTTATTTCTTCTAGTAGGGTTGTACATTTTAATAGTTATTTCGTCAGTAAAAATTATCTTATTTTGAGATGCTTAATTCCAACACCATTCTTTTTTTATTTTATCAGCTATTTCATCAGCTTTTTCTTTTGTAATCCAGTCTACAATTCTTTTCTCCCCGTTTTTGTCTGCCAGTACAACGGAATAGGTAGCTCCTGTCCATGAAAAATGATAACGAACTCCGAATTTATACTTTTCTATTCTCTGATCTATTGTCTGAATATCCTTAATTTCCTGTTTCAGGAAGGTGTTGGGAGCCTTAAATAATTTATTTTTATGTATTACAGTTATAGAATCCGTTTCAATCTTGAGAATGGTTTTTCCAAAGGTATTCCACAGCCAAAGATATAGGAACAGAATAAAAAAAGCTACAAAAGGAGCTACTGTGAAGATATAGCTCAATGTGGAAAGTAAATAGGTTTTTTCAGCGGATGTCAAAGGAATTATAACTAAAATAATAAAAAAGAGTATAACTAATGCAAGGCTTGTGATAAGGGTCATCAACCAATTGGTTCTGTTTTTTATTTCAATGGTAGCAGGCATTTTTAAATGTTTTTTGTTATTTAACATTCAGCGTGATGGTCTGTATTCGATGAGAAAAGTATTTTTATATTCTGTCCAGTTTCTATAACCCAATCTTCCGCTTAGCTCTATAAATTCTTTTTCAAGTTCAAAAATTTTTATTTTTTCTTTCCCTTTTTGAAAAGTTATCCATGAAGAATTGCAGTCATATTCCCAATATATCTTTGCTTCATTCTGCAATAGGGTAGCCTCACAGGAAATTACATCTTTCAGTTCCGGTTTTTGTGAACAACTGCATTGCTGGCTATAAAAGGACGAAGAAAATAATAAAATGGGTATTAACAGATATTTCACGATCGTTACAGTTTCTCAAAATATTTTCCTTTAAACTGATAACGGATCTTTTTAGCAGTAACCTTAGAATCAGCCTGAATTACAGGAATACTGATGATTTTATTTTTAGGATCATATTCAATCTCGTAATCTCTACCTTCATAATTTCTGTTGGCTGAAGCGGTAAGATCTACTTCATATCCCAGTTGGTTTTTTATTCCGCTTAGTGTTTTGATGAGCTGGGCTTTGTCATTCAATTGTCCATTGTCAATGGAAAAAACTTTAATATTATGATAGCTCATCCCTGAACTCAGAATTGCTTTGTTTTGAGCAAGATAGTATTTTTTGTTTTCTGAGATAATATCATTGATCTGATAATAATAAGATCCCGGGTCTCCTTCACCCTGGTTTTCTCCAGCCTTCGAATATACTTTTTGATCAGACTTATACTGAAATATATTTTTAAAGAAATGCATAGTTCCGCCGGTCCAGGTATCCCAGGAATAGATCCGGAATTTACCGTCTTCTGAGGTTGCAATGATCAATCCGTTTTTTTCAAGAAATTTGAAATCATTGGTTATGGTTTGAGGATGAGAAGAAGTGTATCGAACTAATAATTTTTCAAATTTTGTGTTGGCAGCAGCCAAAGAATCATAAGAATTTTTAAAATCTCTGCCTTCAGAAGACCAATAATTAATTTTTTGAAAGGCTTCATTCAGTTGTTTTTCAATAGCCGTTATATTTTGTCCAAACCCTAAATGGATCGTGCATAAACAGATGAAGCCAAGTATTTTTTTTGCATTCATGATAATAAATTTTGTGGGTTATGAAAATAATAGATTTTTTAAAACTTCAATATAATTTCAGTGTTTCAAAAAATGGGTTAAAAAAAACGAACCTCAGTTACTATTTTTTACATTTTAACTGAAATACATTTCCTTCAGGATCTGTCCCGTCACACAACCAGAAATCATAGTTCTCAAAAGTTTTGACTTCCCTCATATGTACGTTTTTTGACAACAGTTCATTTCTTGCAGTCTCAATATCTGTGTCTGCTTCAAAAACAAGTTTGGTATTGTTGTCAAACTGATGACCATTTTCTATTTTTTCCAGGTACTGATCTCCGATTTTATGAAGTCCGATATTAACAGTTCCGGCATTCATCAGAACCCAAATAGAGTCCTCTTCAAGAACTTTGAAATTAAAATTTTCAACATAAAAATTTCTAAGCAGACTGGTATTTTGTACATACAGGATGACAGATTCTAATTTTATATTCATGGTTAGGAAGATATTGTATTTGAAATTAAAAATAATGCCATAACTGATTGGTATTCTGTCTGCTATCTTGAGATTCGTTGACGAGGGAATAATTTCAGTTTTATGGATGATAAATAAGCTGTACTACACCGGATTTAAACACATTGGTTTCCATAAGTTTTAAATTCAATCTTTCCTTCAGATCTTCAAAAAGAGGTTTTCCGTTTCCTAAAGCAACAGGATGTACAGATATTCTGTAAACATCAATCAGGTTATTTTGAATGAACGTTTTAATAAGACTTGCACCACCGTACAGCCAAATGTCTTTTCCGCCCTGTTTTTTTATTTCTGAAATTTTTTCCACAAGATCGGAGTGGATGAACGTTGCATTCTTATCCTCCCGGTTTTGATTTGAAAAGACGAATTTATTTTTTGACTGGATGGTTTTCCAGAATTCATGTTCTTCCGGGGCTGCATTTTCGTCGGGCAGATAATTTCCCCATGCATCGTAGCTTACCCGGCCATAGAAAATGGTGTCGATACCAGAGATAAAGCCATCAAAATCCATATCATCATCCAGAATGCACCAATCGATTTCTCCGTTAGGCCCTTCAATGAATCCGTCTAAGGTTGTCGCTAAATCCAGGATGATTTTTTTCATAATAAAAGTGATAATAGGGGTTAATGATTTTTCTAATAGTAATGAAAGATAAGTATAATTTACTTTTCTTTTCTTTTCTTAAAAACCCTATTGATCTACAATCTTTATTTGTGGTCTGTAACTCCTATCATCACTCCGAAATCTCCGTCCGTCTGTATCCAGTTTTTTTCAGGAAGATATGCTCTGGAAACATAACCGTCAAGATACAGTGCATTTTTGCAGCCCATTTCTTTAAAAAGCTGTGCAAAACTATAAAAGTTGATTTCCTTTTTAGACATGGCGAAAATAATCTCTCCATTTTCCAGAATACCAACACCGTTCCTGATATTCAGGTTTTTAGAATCTTTTTGAAAGATAGGATTTATTTTTCCGCCAATTAACAACATTGGCCCGGATTGAGTGGCATATTTGATTGTCGTATTGTGTTTATATTTTTTTGTTTCGGAAATTACCGGCTCATTGTTTTGAGTTAAATAAAATATTCCGTTAGGCTGAAGGTAGAAGTTTCCTGAGCCCTGTAATGTATCTATAGGTTTTAAAATTTTAAAATTTTCAATGTACAGTCCTTTTGGAAGATTATCTGCTTCAAACATTCCGCCATTCATGGCGAAAAGTAATTTTTCATTCCTGGATTCTACATCATTTTTCAGATTTTTGATGCTTTTCAGAATTTTATTTTGACTGTCCTTCCAATATAGTTTTACATTTTGTTTTTTAGGATCAGCCTGATAAATGACAAAGTTGTTTTTGTCCTGTATCTTTTCTTTACAGGAGATGAGGAGGAGGAATAGGAGTGCAAGAAAGTAGTTAGATTTTATAAACATATAAATTTCTGTTGCTATTCGTAATAGGAGAGATGCCCTTATGGACTGATAATCCTTCTTTATAAAATTCTGTACAGTCGGATACTCCCAATGTATCTTTTGGCTTTCTTTGCGCAAAAGAGAGAATACTGACCAATAAAAATAAGAAGATAATAAGGGGTTTCATAGGTTTGTTGGAAATTGCTGATCTAATTATTTTTCAATCGTTTTTAGTCTCCTGCGTAGGATCAAAATAATTATTAAAAATATAAGAATGACGATGATTGAAAAAAAGGCAATCATCTTTAAATTTTTATTTTCACTACGGATATCAGAAAGTTCTTTGAGATGCTTCCCTATCATATTTTCAGATACATTAATATCTTCATCAATAAGATCATCAGTTACTGTTGGTGTATTTGTCTTGAGTGTTTTTAACTGAGTCAGATAATCATTGCTCAGTATTTGCAGTTCTTTTAAATCTTCCGTTGTGACCTGGTCCAGTCTTTTTTGTACCAGGCAATGATCAGAATAGAGGTAACCGGTATCTTTACTGATATAGGCGAATATCAGATATTTTCCTTTTTCGGAAAACAAAACATCACATGAGTGAAGCTGAGAATGGAAAAGAGTGGCATTTTCATTATAGAAATCGTCATAAAAATCCGGTTTATACACCTTGCTGATTTTTACTTTACTCAGTGTATTTTTAGAGGTTTTATATCCATTGGGAGCTTCTGAAACATCATAAACCTCACCGATAAAAACAAGAGTAGCAGTGTTGAAAGACTCTTTTATAGTGGGCTCATTAGCACATTTACAGGCAAAAATGTGCAGTGGAAGAAAAAAAGTTAACAGGAGAAATTTATATTTCATTACGTTTTGTAAGTTTACTGAGCGTTTTTAAGTTCCATTTGCATATCCAGGACCTTTTGCGGAGTATCTATATGTTTTTCCAGGTCTTTTACTTCCAAACGGTTCGTTCTGCTTTTATACATAAACCCTTTGAAAAGATATTTTTCAACTTCAAGAGGGAATGTATCCGGATTTTTTTCAATAATAGAGCGGGTAATATGGTCAATCATTTCTTTCATATCCCTCAACGAGTCTTGTAGTTGATCTTTCCATTCCTGTAAACCATTCAGAAAACCAACGATTTCCTCCTCTTTAATATAGGCAAGCTTTGCAAGCTGTTTGTCTATTTCCGTGAAGGTCATTTCGTTCCAGTTCTTATTTTTTAACACCGGAATTTGCCATTTTTTCTGCTCTTCAGTCCAGTAATTTTTCTGGGCTTTTACCTGATGAATCTGAAATGACGGAAGTTCAATCGCGGTTAAATAATTTCCATGACAGCTTCCTGTATCTATTCCGTAGGTATTGTTCAGGATTTTGGGATAATCTCCTACTACATGATGGCCGTAGATAATAGGTTTTTCACCTTTATAAAACTCGTTCCAGTAGGTATTTTCGGGATATTTTTTTTCTAAATACCGATCTCCGGAAGTGGTGCCGGATAAAACCTCGTCCTTTTGTTCTTCCAGCTTTTTATCATGTTCAAAAAAAGCATGAATGATGATGGCATCTTCCGTTTCGTAATAATAATTCAGGTTTTTTAGCCAATCAATAAATTCAGCATACCGTCCTCCGAACTGTATTTTTACAATTTCCTGAGCGTAGCTTAAAGTTCCGTTCAGATGTTTTCTTTCATGGTTGCCCATCAGAACCACTGAGTTCGGACGGTTTTTGAAATATTCGTAAACTTCTTTAGATTTATTACCTCTGTCAACGAGATCTCCCAGGGAAATCAACAGGTCTTCGTCTTTTAGATTAATGTTTTTTGTCAGGGTTATGAGTTCATCATAACAACCGTGAATGTCTCCGATTACAAAGGTTCTCATGGTTTTGTTTATTGTTTTGCAAATATAATATCAATATATATTCCGGTGGTATTATAGGTTATAATTGTGAGTTGCTTTTTTCTAATATACGAATTACATCAAATTAATATGATCAAATAAAAAATCCGTTCTGTAATATTGAACGGATTTGTTGGTACAGATCTCCAGATATATACTGAAACTGTTATTGTATTTTACTTCTTTTCATATTTTTTAAAAAGAGCATTGTCATACGGAATAAACATGGATAATGATTTTGCTTCCCACATTCCTCCTTCGGCAGCCTGATAAAAATCATACGAGTTATCCAGGAAATTCTCTCCATCAGGTGCTTCCTGCCAATCCTGCTTATCTCTGTTGTATAAAAGAATCATACAGCTTACACAACGGTAGTTATCTTCTTTATTAGGGTTTTCATAACATTTTCCGATCTTTATATTCAGTTTTTGATTGATAATAACATCTGTCAGCCGTCTGTCTGTTAATCTGATCAAAGCGATTTGAGCATCCTCATCATCCGGGCCATTTTTTGCGGGCGTTAATTTTTCGAAATGGGCGTTCTCAATCTTTTTTAATTCTTCTGCTTTGGTTTTTCCTGTTAAGAGATCAATATTATATGGGTGAAAATCTGATGGTGTTTCAGCTACTACGGTAACCATATCTCCTGACGGGTTCTCTGTAAGAAGTTTCTGATTGGTTTCATAATTTTTCCAATCTTCGTCATTATAGGTTACATATTGAATAATTTTATAAAATAAGTTTTCTCTTTCATTCACTTTTATAAAATAGCTGGAGATGAGAAATACTACAAGAATTCCAAGGGTGATCCCTATAATCTTAAATGCCTTTTTCATGTTGATGATAAATTATTTTTAATCTTTATTGAGTTTGTAATCTTATCCAGTTCAGGATAAAAAGTAAAATAAATGTTCCTGCTATATAAAACTGTACTTTATTGACCTTTCTTGCTCCAAATTTCCAGACACAGATTCTATCTGCTATGATAATGAGAACAACGGGAATTAACCCTAATAATATATACATTCCTGCCAGTCCATCTGCCGCAGAAACGCTGGTGAAGGCTGTATAAGAAAAAAATAATCCCACAAGAAGAGATAATATCCCTAGGATGAGGAATAAAGTAAGTTTACTTGCCATTTTTGATGCTGTTTCCATGACTGGTGCTGATGAATTTTGCGATAAAATTAAGGATTTTGTTCGTAGCCGTATCGTATTGCTGCCTCAAGGGTTTTAATATGGATTTCTTTCAGGGCCTTAAATTTTATACAATAACCTGTTATACTGGCTTTTCCTATCTTGTCACCAAAGGTTCTTGATAAATAGGTTTTATCATCAATTCCCAGGATATAAACAGATATTCCTGCTGTATTGGCGCTTATTCCGATTCTGTAGAATTCCTTTGTTTTTCCATCTGCATATTGCATGGTACGATGTCCATAACCTATGTTGGGATTGGAAACAATTTTACCATCACTGTTTTTTCCGTCCAGAAACCACAGTTTACAATCAGGTATAAGTTCCAGAATGATGCGGTGAAGTTCCTGTATATCCATACGTTTAGATTCTGGCTGACTGTTGATGTATTCTGAAATTTGTTCCTGGATAGTCATATAAAATGGTGATTGATAAAGAGGTAAATATAAGATTATTTAAGCCACTGCAGTTCGATATCCTATAATCTTAAATGCCTGATGATAAATTGTTTTTAATCTTTATTGAGTTTGTAATCTTACCCAGTGCAGGATAAATGTTCCTGCTATATAAAACTGTACTTTATTGACCTTTCTTGCTCCAAATTTCCAGACACAGATTCTGTCTGCAATGATAATGAGAACAACGGGAATTAACCCTAATAATATATACATTCCTGCCAGTCCATCTGCCGCGAAAACACTGGTGAAGGCTGTATAAAAAAAATAGTCCCACAAGAAGAGATAATATCTCTAGGATGAGGAATTAAATAAGTTTACTGGCCATTTTTGGTGCTGTTTCTATGATCAGTGCTGATGAATTTTGCGATAAAATTAAGAATTTTGTTCGTAGCCATATCGTATTGCTGCCTCAAGGGTTTCAATATTAATGTCTTTCAGTTCTTTAAATTTTATGAATAAACCGGTTATACTGGCTTTTCCTATCTTTTCACCAAAAGTTCTCATTAAGTAGGTTTTATCATGAAGTTCATTGATAGCAATAGTTATTCCGTAGGAGCTGGCATCCATTTCGATCTTAGGATATTCCCGGGGGATGGTGGCCATATCTTCTGTGAAGCGAAGTCCATAGCCTATTCTGGCATGAGAGAAAGTTGGTCTTTCATCATTTTTTTCATCGTCTATAAACATCAGTTTACAATCGGGTATAAGTTCCAGAATGATACGGTGGAGTTCCTGAAGATCTGCTCTTTGGGGTTCAGGATGGCTGTTGATATATTCTGATATTTGTTCCTGTACAGTCATATAAAATGGTGATTGATAAAGAAGTAAATATAAGATTATTTAAGCCATTGCAATTCTATATATTTTGTACAATCGTTTTTCTGATCATTAAAATTATCGAGGAGAATGGCTGAACCTCCTTCTTTTACAAATTCGTTAACTGTCTGGTATATTTTTTTAGCTTCAGCCGGGCCCTGTCCAAGCAGATCAAAAACAATATGATCCGTTTTTGAAAATGCTGCATATAAAGATAATAGCCGTTTAGGATGATTGGGAAGGGTATTGATCCTGGTTTTTTCGGTGATCCCATTGATTTCATAAATTTTTGTGGCATACGGGCTATCTGGGTTGGTAGTCTTTTTTAAAAATTCTCCAACGGTTACCGGATTGAAAAGTCTTCTGAATAAAGGTTCCGTATAATGTTCCACAAATGTCAGATTTTTATGCACCATCACATTTGCATCCTTTATTTTACCGGAAAAAATATCACCAAGAAATGTTTTTGTCTGATGAAAATGGGCTCCGCCATATAAAAACAGAACCATAAATTCTCTACTGTTCAGGCTGAATGGGGGAATATGAAAAGTGTCTGTTTGTATTCCTTTATTTTCGATAAGCATTGGGGGCAGTACGTTATTGAAGACTTTCAGTTATACTTGATGAAATCTTTATTTTAAGGTTTAATTTTTGACAATAGAAAAATATTAATCCAATAAATTATGAGCGTGTAAATAATCAAAAATCAGCTTATCAACTTCAGATATTTTATCTTTATCTGAATAACGAAGCCATTTTACTTCTTCAATTTCAGAATTTGCCTGTAATTCTCCTGAATATTCTCCCGAGTAGCAGGTCATTTTTACAAGGATACCTTCATCATGGCTGTGAGCCTGTGCTTCAAAAGTTCCTACGTAATTAAGGGTTTCGGGATCCATTGTAACACTTAATTCTTCACTTATTTCGCGAATCAGTGCCTGTTCATCTGTTTCTCCGGCTTCTCTTTTTCCTCCGGGAATATAATATTTGTCTTTTCCGTAGCTTTTTGTTGACAGGATGGCTTTGTCTTTTAATTCTATCCAGGCAAGCTTATCAATGATTTTGTTGGTCATTATAGTTTTGTTTTTATTATCTACAGAATTATTTTATAAATGTAAGGGTATTTTCTATTTCCTCAACAAAATCCTGTCTGTGTAGATATTCAGGTTCTCCAAAATAGCAGATGAAATTCAATTGGCGGGCAATTTCAGAGATTGTTTTTTCAGTTCCTTTTATTTCTCCTTCGGTCCAGTTGTTCCATGCTAATAAAAGATGTTCTTCATCTTTACTGAATTGATAAAAATCAAAATCAATCCCTTTATCAATGAGTCTATGATCATACTCAATATCCATATGCCAATGATCTGTTTTTAAAAGGCTGATGATGGAGTAGAAAGTATCGGTTTCTATATTTGTTGCAATTTTTGTTTCCATTTAATAGTCTCCTGATATAAGGATATTGTTTTCTATATCTGTATTGTGTGGAATCATAATAGACACACCATATTTATTCTGAACAAATTTTAAATTGTTTCCATTTAAGAAAGGTTCAATTTTTTTTCTGCATTGTTCTTCAGCCCGAAAATCAGTTGTTGGCCTGTATTGACAAAAGCGTCCAAATAGGCGTACTGTATGTCAAATAATTTGTCTTTGATTTTAAACATCAGTCTTGATTATTTGTTTCCCTTTTTCAAAATGGCTGTAATCACATCCGAAATTTCAAATAGCTTCCCGTTATAATTATTTCCCAATAAAATAATGGTGAAATTATCATTGAGGTCAGATACTAAAAGGGCTTCATAATTTCCGGCTCTTCCATCATGAGAGTGCTCCACTAATTTTTTGTTTTTAAATTTGGCTTCTCCCAAAGAGGATTGGGTATCCGGCAAATTAAATTGTTGTCCCAATTCAAACAACGAATTTTCATTGATTAGCTTCTTCGAATGAAGGCAATTCACAAATTTTAGCAAATCAGTTGTCGTTAAGAAAGTTCCTCCAACCAAGAAATCAGGTTTATCTTCTATTGATTTATTATTAAATCCTTTTGCCACCAATTTTTTATCAACAATAGGTGTGATCTCAGACGAATTCATTTTACAGGGCTTGAAAATATTTTGACTCACATAATTTTTGTAAGTCATTCCGGTAATTTTTTCAACAATAAACTGTCTTAGAAAAACATTGTTCATGTTGTAATCATATTGAGTTCCCGGAATAAAATCAAGTTTGTCGATTAATTTTAAATCATCGAAAACATCCTGATTACTTTTAATTTTTTTCCAGTTTACATTGGGAAGTCCACTTGTGTATTGTAATAGATCTTTTATAGTTACTTCATGAGCCCACTGAGGCAATTCCGGAATATATTGGGAAACATGATCCTCAATTTTCAATTTACCTTGTTCTTGCAATTGCAATAAGGCGACACCACTAAATTCTTTGGTAATAGAGCCAATATTAAACCTGTAATCTGGGGTAAGTTTTTCCGTTTTTGAAGCATCAGCAAAGCCGAAAGCAGCATTGTAGATTATTTTATTATTTTTCGATACTAAAACAGTACCGTTAAAAACTCCGGATTGATTGACCGTCTTCATCAAAGAGTCTATTTGTGCTATTTTTTTAGTCTGGGCAAATACAGAATTGGTCAACAGTAAGAAAGCTGTGAAAAATAAGGAGATCTTTTTGGGATAGAGCATATTTGTTTTTTGAGGTAATTGGTTTTGTTTTGTAAAAGTTGGTGTTTTATCTGAATAAATCAAGAACATCAATCAATTTTTTTAGTATAGGTTTATTTATTCTTTTGTCCGGGCAGTTTTCATAATAATATCTTGGTGCATAATAATGATATGAACTCTGTCTATCATTCTGAATTAACGTAAGTTTAAACTCATTTTGATCCGAGATCCTACACATTGGAGGAGCATCCTTTAATTCAGGGATTTTAATCCTGAAATCTTCCTGTTTATATTTTAAAAGTTCAGATAAAAGTTCAGAATTGATAAGGGTGATTATTTTATCTTTTAAGGCTGGAGCAGGTTCAATTTTTTTTACAGTTCTCTTTAATTGATCATTCTTTACATAAGTGTGTGGCCGTTCTTCCTGATAAATGTTCAGTTCTCCATTTTTCTTTATAAAATAATAGTAAATAAAGTCATAAGCAGACCAGCCTCCATTAATTTCATAAATCAGGCAAATTTCATTCTGATTTAAACGTTGGGGAAGATCTGAGACAGGCTCTTTAATTTCATTTCTAAGATCAAGATTCGGAACCTGTGCATATCCAATGAAGCTAAAGCTGATAAGTATAATAAATAATATTTTTTTCATTTTTTATTTCTGATAAATGATGATGGGGATATTGGTTTTTAATTCCCATGAGTTTGCTGAGTTGTTCTTTTTATTAAAAAGTAATCTTTCATCAATTTTAGAAATGAATTTTTCCCAGCCGTGCATGGAGTCATTGATGATTATTTTTCCGAATACGGTTTCCATTAATAATTCTGTGTGAATATTTTCCAAAACAGAAGTTTTCTGCACAGTTATTCTAAGGATTTCATACCATTCAATCATGGTTATGAAATCATTGTTCCAAATATAGAATCCGGTTTCTGTATATTCAAAGATTCCATCGTCTTCCGATGTCTTGAGGAGAACTTTATGATGACGTTTGTTTTTATCCGGATTTTTATCAGCATTCTTCACTATCAAGGCAAACAATGAACAGCCCAGAAAATAGAAACATAACCATATGAATATGTTTTTCTCTACCTTAAAAATAAGTATTGTAAAAATAATGAGCAGAACAGCATTTCCCAGAATTAATTTTTGAGTCAGATTCATATTTTCGCTAAGTTTTTCAGCAGTTTTAATAAAAATATAAGTAAGAGGTATCCCTGATTTCCTTGTGTGATGAGATGATGTTTAAGACCTCTTGATTAGAAGAATCATATTCATAATCTGTGGAGTTGACCAACGCGATGAGTTTAGGGTTTATATCCAGTTCCTGATAGGCTTTCAAAACTTCATTTCCTGATACAATAAAAAAGACCTCCTCCAATTCAAGCCCGCTATATGTTTTTGAATACAGAAATACAATTGGAGATTCTCCTTTGTTTATTTTTTCTTTATACTCATTTATTTTATTTCGATCCATGCTGTTTAATGGCTGAGTAGAAATGACCATGGGATTGCTTTCCATTGAAAAATGTAATTGACTTACATTATTTTCCTGTGGTTGTACAAAATTTACCTGCCGGGTAAATGGAAACACAGAATAATTTCCGGTTTCAAATCTTTTTAAAAAAATCTCAATTTTGGCTAATGAAGTATGGTCCAATTCATATCTGACATCATTCAGCTCATTGAAATGGTTGTTGTATGTACAGTTTATATGAAAAGAATTTTGGGCGGTTTGATAAGGCCCAGCCACTACAATGGAATGTATTTCTTTATTAATGATGAAACAGACTGTTGTTCCGTCATAATGAATTTCAACTTGATGGTTTCCGGTTACTTCTAACTGATGCATTGTAAAGTGTGGTTATAGTTCTGGGTTCGACCGAATAGCTATGTTCAGATTATTGGCAGTACTTCTTTTTCAGCGGAAACTAAGTTAAATAAAAATGTGGAATTTACGGTGAAGCATTAGGGAATGATCTTTATTGTATGTTCGTTATTTTCAACTTAAAGATTTCCATACACTACAATATACTCTGCATATTCCAATTTATCATCGAGCCATTCAATCAGTTCATTCTTAAATTTTGCGACTTTCAATTCATCAGTTTTTGTCCGCATTATTCTATCAATTATTATTTTACAGGTGGTCTTGTCAAAATAATTATGTCCACAGATGTCAAAAGATACTTCCATTTCTTTATTCCAGGGATTTTCCAAAGGAAATACAGATTTAAATTCATCGATGACATAATCAAAGTCAGTGGTAGGAATGAAAGCATCGTTTCGTTTGGTTGTTTTATAACATTCTCCATCCTGATCTTCTGGCCATAGAATATATCCGATTTCATTTCTTGGAGATGGAGCGTCCCTTGTCGTGATAATTATCTGTCTTGAATTGATTCTTTCAATAGCTTTCGTTATATCATATTTGCAGAGCTCATAATTTTCTCGTGCTGTATCAGGATCACATTCTGCTGAAATACTGATCTCCCTTATGTTATTATTGTGAAACTCCTGTTCACTGATGTCAATATCGCCATTGTTTTTCTTCAACAGTTGTATGGCAACATCCAATGGGATTGTAATTTTATTTCTCAATATTTTTATTTTTTCACTGTCCATAGGGTTGGGCTATAAAGTTTTATAAGTATAAATATTCCTAAATACTTACTGTTTTCCTGCAGAATAGAGCATTGATTTGCTTTTTGAAATGAAATTACAAAAGGTTCTGCCTCCTTATTCAAACATTTTCTTTGTTGCATGGGGAATAATGAAATACATACTTTTTGTATTTCCATTTTCCAAAACAATATCGAGAATATCTAAAAAATCTCCGTTCTTGTCTCGCCCGGAACCCATTTTTCCGATCTTCATACTAAAGCCTTTTTTTAAAAAATCCTGACCATCAGTAGGGTTTAATGCAAAAGTAGGATTATTTTCATCCATTCCCAGTCCACTGTAGGCCATTGCCCGAAATATCATTTTTGTTTTTACCAGATACTGATCTGCAATTATTTTCCGGTCTGTTTTAAAATAAGCATAAGATGTTTCAAATAATGTTTTCAAGTCGAAAGGGTGGTCCTTTAGAAATTCATCTCCAAGCTGTATGACTTCATTATATTGTTTGTCATCATTCATCTGGTATAAGTTTCTGCCAAATTGAATGTCTTTATAAGGTTTATAAAATTTATTATCTGTAAAACCAATTAATAATGCCAGTACCTGCTTATCCGTAAGAGTGGAGTCCAGTTTATGATATCTTTTTAATAAGTGATCATAATAAAGGTCTGATTTTTTATTTTTTGTTTCCTTCAGGATGTTGTCAAAATCTTTTTTATACTCAAATTTATTCTGAGCAAGGATTAACAGCGGAAAGAAGATGAATAAAATTAAGGCTCGCATGGTTGAGTAGTTTTTATAAAGGACCAATTTACACAATATGTAAATACTATTTTGTTGGAATTGTGGATTACCCTTACTGTTATCTTAACAATAAGCTTATCGTTTCTGTTTTTTCATTTTCGGTGACTACATGTTTTCTGTTCATAAAACTTGCAAAAGTTCTGCTCAACGAATGTTTCTCCCGAAATTCATCATTGGTGAGATAATCAAAGTCAAAAACCTGTTCATTGTTATTAACATTATAAAAAATATCAAGTCCCATTGTATTGTGTTTTTAGGTATTTTAGTTTTAATAAATGCTAAAGATTAGCAAACCATTTTTTTAATATTGATTTTTTATTTATTATTTGGGTTACAATTGGCGTTATAGAAATCTAGCAAAGGAAGTGGGTCGTATTCGAGGACTAATCTTTTTTCTAAATGTTCCTTCACAAGGCTGGGGCAGATTTCATTAAAAAATTGGTTAATCCAGATATTTTGATACTTCACTCTAAACGGAGCGCCATCTATCATCCAGTATATTAACTTCGGTTGATCGTTTTTATATTGAAACACCCAGGTGTTTACTGTTGTAGAGGTAAACATATTACCGCTTCCCATATTATAATGTCCCGGTCTTGTGTAACCTGTAGAATATGCTGTAATATCTCCTGTGGTCTTTTCTTTTTTGAACCATGCAGTGCTGATAATAGGAACTGTGAAATTTTTTTTATAGCCGGAAATGTAATCTAACTTCTCAAATACAATAGGCTCTTGAGTTTTATTATCAAGATATTCTATTTTTTTTATTGTTTTGGTTTCAATTCTTTCGGTTTTTGTAGAATTGTTTTCCTGGAAATTAATTTTTCTCGCTCCGCCTGAAATAAAGTCTGTATTTCCTTGTCTTACAGTTCCATCCTCAAAGTAAATGGTTCCCTTATAATTTTGACCCCAAACTCCTAAAGAAATAAGAGTAAAGTAGAATAGAAAGTTTTTTTTCATGGTATCATTTTTAATTTGTGTTATGTTTTTTAAATCCGGCCTATACAGATTTAAATCTTTGATGTGCTTAAGCTATTGCCACTTAATTCAAATTTAGCAATTTGACTTTGAATCGTTTAGATGATTTTAAGTTTTTTCTTAAAACCAACCTTATATTGTGTACTATATTGAAAAAAACAATTGAGCAAAGGTTTATTTAAGGTTATTACTATAAAATCTGCCTATTTCTTCATCTTCGTTTCCAAACCAATATTTATCCCAGAAAACCCAGAATTCATTCTTATTCTGAGAATCCTGCTCAATTCTGATATTTGAAATTTCATTTCCTGTCTTCATACGGACTTTCATTATCCTGCTGGTCCCGGAGTGATGTGGCTGAATATCCTTAATCTTTAACAATTCTGTTTTCAAAACCTGGTTGTCAAAAATTCCAAATGTATAATCTGACTGGGTCATTTCTGTGTTTGACTTCTTTATTGTTTCGATGAACTCATTTTGGATATTCTTTAGAATTATTGTCTGCAAGACAACCAGTATTATTCCTACAATAAACACCTGAGTAAGGAGAAATATTCCAATGAGTCTTAATTTTGATAATTCTTCCGTAAGAATTGAACAACATTTGAAACCAATACTATTATAAAGCCCAGGAAAGCTGTTACTAATGAAAATGGTAATAGTGGAAACAATTATTCAAGATTTTCTATCATAGGTATGTTTTGATTTTCTGTTGAATATGTTTACGGTGTTTATTTAGTATAATCTCCTTCGATAATCAATTTTTCCATAGCGCTTACAATTTCAGAAACAGGAATAGCGAATACCCCGGCGTCTCCTTTGTCAAACTCTTTTTTCCAGGTAGAATATCCGTCCATTTCAAGAGAATCAGGCATTTTGCTGTTTTCTTTATACACTTTAGTCACGCTTTTATCCAGGGCTTTTTCCGATATAGGGATATGGGTTAGTTTTTCTGCAAAACCAGTAGGACTATCAGGGTTTCTCATTTTTAAACCACTGATAGAAATGTGAATAACTTTGCCTGTTTTAGGATATTCTTCAATCTTTAAAATGGTGAGCGTTGAGTTTGCTTCTATAGGTCGGGTTTTGTAATTCCATTCCTGGCCTACACTGTATTTCATATCATTTTTGGTACAGCTTAAAAGAGTAAGAAGAGCAGCTACTGTTAAGGTAAATAATTTAATCATGATCAATTGGTTTTTTAGGTGAGAATATATTTTATCTAATAATCTTAATCAGGCAGGCTATTCATACAAATGAGTTTTTATTTTTTTAGCTTAAAATAAAGGTTCTCCATTGAGGTCTGTGGTCAGAACTTCACTCATATAATCAAAAAAGGGACGCATGGCCAGCAGGGTTGAAACGACTTCCTTTTGAAAATTATCAGAAAGAACTTCTTTATCGGTAAATTTCCGCATGACGATGTATTGCTTTTTTCTGATTAAATCTATCGCCGGATGATTTTTATCAAAGCCTCGTGGAGCTGTTTTTACAGCCTCACCTTTCAGTTCATCGAAATATTTTATAAAAGTTTTGTCTGAGGTAATCTTTTCTATTTCTGTGGTACTGATTTCAAATTCTTTGCGGATGCGAAGTAAATCCTTAGTTTCCGGTCCCCAGAATCCACCACCTACAAAACTGTTTCCGGGTTCCAGCTGAATATAATATCCACCTCTGAGCATCGGTTTTGAACGGGAATATCCAACACCAAAATTATTTTTATAGGGAGTCTGATCTTTAGAAAAACGAACATCTCTGTAAATCCTGAAAATATGAATTCCCTTTAAATTGTCATATTCCTGAAGTTCGGTATACACCTGATTGAAAAACGCTTTATTTTCCTTCACAACCAGGTCATATTCTGTTTTGTGCTGGGCAAACCATTCGCGATTGTTATTTTTTTCTAATTGCTTAAGGAATTCAAATGCTTTTTTCATAATGTTGGATGCAGGTTAGATGTTTTCACTTGGAGATATTGTTTTTCAAAGTTAAATACCTTTTATCACTTTATCTATACTATTATAAGCTAAATGTAAAATATCTTCGTTTGTGGAAAAACCAGCCTCTTCCAGAAATTGTATTTTGGACTTAATGTTATTGAATAATTCCAAATCCGGGTTTTTAACATTTTCGATATAAAACATGTCAAAGAGTAAACAGTCACAATCCTCGTAATCTTTTAGTAAAATAAATGATTTAAAGAACAATTGGTAATGATCAATATCCACTATTCTGTTCTCATCTTAGTGTAATATGGTTCTTGCAAAAATGGAATGCTCGTAATCTTTAAAATTGACCAGGTCTTCCTCCAGTTCTTTCCAGTCGGACTGATTAAAGGTATCCAGGATTTTATATATCATTTCATTTCCTCCATTAAGCCAATAGTCACCATCTGTATTCCTGTCTTTTTCAATGATATGCTTAATCTCTGAAATTTTATGTCTGGCCGTAAAAATGATAATGGAAAATGACATGATCTAATATATTCCTGATTTCAGGCATACCATAATTCTCTTCGCCACTGTTGTCCTTATCATGAGTGATTAATATATCAAAATTATCTTTTGTTTTAAGCAGTTTCCTGATTTCCTTTTTTTCATAATCCTGAACAAAACGCTTTTCAGATCTTCCTTTCCGGTCACCAATCCTTCCAATACCCACAAAAGTGAGGGTTTCATTTTCCGTTTTTAATTCCTGTTTTAACCCTGACTTGCAAACAAAGACTTTTTCATAAACATCAATGGGAAATAGGCTGTTTTGAGAATTTTCCTTTTCCAGTTCATCCAGAAAATCATGATCTTCATGATTGCCACGAACACAAATCATATTGATATTGAGCTGATTTAAAAATGCCTGAATGTCTGGATTTATTTTTGTAAAGTCATCATGAAAACCAAGTTCATCCCTGTCATATTGTGCATGCTTTATTGTTGCTTTGTCTAGGTTTTCAATATTTGGGTAAGCTCCCATATCTCCGCATTGCAATATAAAATCAACGGTATTCCCTGTCTTTTTCTGGTATAAATCAACCAATTTAAAGGGCAATAATATTTTACCGTGGATGTCAGAAAAAAGAGCAACTCTCATGATGTTTGTTTATTTAAAATTGATGGAAATGTTTTTATTAAGTCCAATTTTTAGTGTGATTATATGCTTAAGGGATAAGAAAAGCAATCGATTCTATATGTTTTTATTTTAAATTTCCATTCCCCTCTTTTTCTGCTTTCATTGATAAATTCGTAGACCCTTCCATTTCGGGCATCCAGAAAAAACTGATTATATCGAATTATTTTTTCAGATTCGATTAAGATTTGTTTATAAAGTCTTTTTGTTCTTGCTAAGCATGAATCGGATTCTTCCACTTTATATTGATCCACTCTATAAGTAGAATAAATATAATTCTCAAATATTTTTGGTTTCAAATCAAGATTCGTTTCAGCATTTAAAACACTTTTCATTAATTCTTCGATTAGTAATCCAAACTCTTCTTGGGTTAAATTTAATTCAGAAACAGTATTTTTTATCTGTTTTTCAAATGTTGAATTCGTTTTAGGATATAGTTGTTTTTGATCCTCATTATCAAAATTCCAATAGTCAAAATACATATTTGAGAAAAATGGAACAGCATAGAACTTTTTATTCTTGCTAAAAACTAAAATCTCGTCATAATCTTCTTTTTTAGGGTTTCTATAGAGTGAAATAGTAAGAGAGTCTAAATTCACTTCTTTTACTTTTTCAAAGTTTTTAGCAAGCATTGGAAAATTCTGTAAGGTAAACTCTATACTTTTCTTTTCCGAATGAAATTCATTTATTTTTGTTTTTTCACACGATAAAATACACAACAGTACTATAGCTGATGCAAAGTATTTGAATTGTAAATGTATACCTGTTTTCAATAGTATGCTTTTTTTATTTCTTAATTTCTTCAATTAATTTTTCAATTTCCTTTACAATATCTGAGTGGCTACTATTCTTTTCTTTGTCTATTGAAAATAATCTATTGCAAACTTTGACAATTCGGTCTAATACTGTATTGTCATTAGGTGACCAGGTTTCACCAGTCTTCATTTGTCCGTTTGTATCGGTTGTAGCAAAATAAAACATGGTTCCATCAAATCCTCTTTTTTCCTTTTCTGAGGTTTTCATTTGTTGGGTAAGAATTTGAAATAAATTTCCGATTTTTAAATAAAGAGTAGAATCTATTTCGGTTTTATGACTGATTAATTTAACCTGGTTACGTTTTTTAGCATACCAAAAATTTTCAGAAAATCTATTGGATATAATATAATACCCGTTATCTATTGTTTCAACTGAAAAAGCATATTCTTCGGAGAATGAAGGTATTGAAGTATAGCGTGCATAAGATTGTTGCGAAAAGTCTTTATAAAGTTTTGGAAAGATATCGTTATAGTACTCCCTTAAAGAACCTTTATATTTGTCAAAATTTTCTGAAAGTTCTAAATATCCTTTTTGCCCGAAACATAAAAGTGTACTCAAAGTAAACGATAATATTAAAATTCTCTGTTTCATAGTTGTTTCCAAATTCAGTTCGCTTCCCAAGAAAGTATTTTGTGTAACTTTAATAGAGCAGTTATTTATAATCTAATTTTCTAGCAATTGTCTGTCAAATGCTATCTGTGCATTATTACCTTGCCAGATTACCTTAAAGCCAGATGGGAGAGCCATAAATTGAACGATTTCCGGGCTGAGTGTCATAAATTGTCCTACTGTCATTTGTTCGAAAGACATTGTTTCTTCATTAAAGCGATCTGTCATTGCAACCCATCCCGAGTCCGGATAATCTCCTATCCAACGGAACAAATTGGCCTGTAATCCTGTTTTGATCAACGGATCTACTGTAATAATCTGGTCAAAATCAGGAAAATCAGGTTCTGTTTTTACTCGAGTACAAACGGAAAGTTGTTGGTTCAGGATGTGAAGTGTACGGTTAAGACCTTCACCAAATCCTTGCTGTTCCGGGATGACTTCAAGAATTTCAAAAAAGTCTGACGCTTCATGAAATAGAATGCACCAGGAGAAACATGTAATTTTTTCTCCGCTTTTAATATCTGGTTTTTCATCTTGAATAAATTCAACCAGATATTGTAAAATTGGTTTTAGTTCATCTAGTGAAAGAGTAGTTTTTGCAATTTTTATTTCTTTCTCAATGGATGATTTTAATCCTTTGGAATAATAATAACTTCCCTCAGAATAAAATTCTATATTTCTGATCTTAAATGTTTTGCTTCTGTTGAAAAATCCCATAGAATATTTTGGTTATTAGTTTTTTTGATTAACATTTCAATTTCCCTTACAATGCCCACCTTGTACACAGTCAGAATTTAGGTATTGTATTGCCCAACGGATATCTGGTATTCTGTTTTATATTTCCAATATTTCCGTTTCAGTATTTTCATACCTTGTTTTTAAACTTTTAATTTTTGCTTCAAATTCACGATATATATCCTCAATTTCTCCTGGATAAAAATGAAGCCAGCGACTGTGATTTCTATATGCTTCCTGCCCTTCAGCAAGTTTTTTGTTTCTTTTGGATTCGTTTGGTACTAAAATTTTGTTGATGGTTAATTGGTGTGGCTTCAACATTTCAGTGAGTGTATCAAAGCTCGTAATACTTACTTTGAGATCACAGATTAAAATATTATTTTTTGAATGAATAATCTCTTCAGAAATATATTCAAGCTTCTTCTCGTGAGATTCTGTTGATGAACGGTAATTAAATTTTTGAAGAATATCATGACAACTGACAATTTTAAAACCTGCAAATTCAGAAATGTTTATATCCTGTTTAGAAACCTGTAAAGTTAAAATTACGGTTATTTTCTTTTTTAACAAGTTTTCTTTTTTCTTGAAAAGGTCAAATAGTCCCATAGATGAGTTTTCGGATACGGTTATTTCTCAAATATATAAAAGTTCCGGTAATTCTGAAATATTGAAAAGCAAAAACCACTCTTTTCAGAATGGTTTTATATTATTTTCTGTATCATTACTTATTGACAATAGTCGGAATTTTGCGTAGCAGACTAAATTCAAGGGAAATGATTATAATATAGCTTTATTCAATACAGAATATCAGCGTCTGCATTGATAAGTGCTATAGCGACAGAAAAAGTATCTGCGATCCATTCATATGTTTCGCCACTATTTTTAAATACACCATCTTTTCCTTTCACAAAACCGAACTGAATTGCATTGATCAAATAGTCTGCAAATACAATGAAGCTCTTATCACTTTCGTTGTGATATTCCTCCTGAATTCTTGCCAAAGGCCAGATTGAAAACATGTTCTTTGTCCAATCCCAATCGATGAAGCCATCCAGTTTTAAGTAAAATTCTTTACAATCATCCGGAAACTGAAAATCAATAATTTCTTCTGTTGCTTTAATCGAGTGTGCTGTTGCTGGTGGACTAAGTTTGATATCTTCAGTTATCCAGTTATTTATAATATTGTCAGTAAGAATTGATGTCATTCTATAGAAACGTTATGGTAAAAGATAATAATGTCTGTAAGTTTTCGGAAGTATGCTAAAATTGTATGATCATTCTACATTATGTCATACAACGAAACTTTGTAGTTGTTATTTATTGTCTGCTAATAATTGTAGAGAAGTTAAATAATCTGTATCAAAATTAATTATTCTTACTTTATCTTTTATAAATTCTCTACTTACGGTCCAATTTGCATTCAGGTCAATCCAGGTTAGGTTGATTTTCTTTTCTGTAAGCTTTTTTAATTTTCCCGGAAAAATTACATCATCCTTTTTCTTAGCTAAACTAAAAATACCAAAGTTTTTATTGATGCTTTCGATTATTGAATCAAAATTTTGAAGCGGAAGTTTCTTTACTTTTTTATCAATTGAAATTCCCTTTAATTTCATTCCTTTTTCCACAAATTCAGTTTTATTATCGGTAGTGATATTTTTGATGTTGCAGTTTTTTATAACAGAATATCCATCCAGAATAAAATCAACAGGATTCGATTTTAGCAAGATCCAATCTTTACTGTAATTAATTAAAATTCCTTGTTCTGAATTTTTATCTTCAAATTCAATAATTATAAGTTTGTTTAATAGTTTTTTCATTGATATGAGTTTTCTGAGAAATAGCCTTTACAATTTAGTTTCAAAACCTTTTCTTAATGCTTTTAGTTCTGGCTCGGTTAGATTTCTTTCATAAATTTTTTCCCAAAGTAACTGAGCTTTGTTTAGTTCTGTTATACCTGTTTTTTTTACTGCAGCCCCCCACATCAATATTGCAAAGTCTTTTTTGTTATAAAGCGTTCCGTCAAAATTTATAAGGGTACCATCATATTTTTCAACAGTATTTTTGAAATCTAGTTTTCCTCCTTTAGATTCTGTCTTAATATATTCTTCAATATTTAAATCATCATCATTACCAACGATTTTTTCCTTTGCTATATTTTTCACTTCTGCCATGATATCATTGTATTTTAAAATCTGAAAATCTTTGTTGTTGAATTTTAAAACATGATTATTGATCGTTGCATCAATTTTTTTGATGCCTGCTAATTCTTTGGCTCTGTTTTCTGTTATTTTTCCTGTGAGTTTTGAGGGAATTTGAAAACTTTCTTTTTTATTGGGAATCATTATATTGTAGAAGAAAGCATCATCTTTAGGAATCAACATCAGCATTCCTTTCACAGTTCCTTTATGAACGATCATAAAATAGTAAGAGGGTAGTTTGGTCGAAAAATTCCAATAGTCATCTAAACTCGGATTTTCATTTTTAAAAACTGATGATTGTTTGTTATCAATATTATCTTTAATTGTATAATAACTTGATACTATTTCAAAACCTTCAAAGTTGACGTTTTCTATTTTTTCACTGTTGAATACCGGATTCCCATTTTTATCGCGTTGTGAATATAAGTTTGAACTCGTAAGAAAAATCAAGAAGATAAATATTGATAAATGTTTTTTCATGGCGGGTTATAGTATTTCTTGCTTAAATTTCAAATTTACATATTAAATCAACATGATAGATTACCTCATATTGTAGTTTTAAATATATAAACATGGACAAAAAAATGTCCTAAAAAAAGACGGTTTTAAGTGCTCTCTTAAGCCTCCTGACTTTAAGAAAATGTCAGGAAACCTTAAGCAGCGGGACAGATGAAGATATATGAAAGGTAAATATTTTACCAAAATTTCCACCACTTATTTTTAGGTGTAACGGGATCAGGTTTTTGGGTATTACGTATGTCATGCGTACTTTCCTTTTTTTGAGGTTGTTCAGCAGAGTTTTCCAATTTAAACTGATCTATCAATTTCAAATAATCATCAGTTGGGATAATGTCTGTGACAAATTGTTTCTCATCTAATTTAGTTAGCAAATTAAAATTTTCCTCAATGAACTTTTCATAAGGTATCCTTGCAAAATCTTTTTCAGAACGCAAAAAGATAAAATCAACTGGTGATAGGAGTTGGGGGAATCCTTTTTGGATCAGTAGAAAAGTCCAGTTCTTCAAAGATGGATCATCATTCTCCATTTCCATTTTTGTCGGAAATTCAATATTTTCAAATTCAGATGTTAAATGTTGATTTCTTCTAATTCCATTTATAATTCTATCTGTCAGAATATCAATGGATGGATGATCTTTAGAATAGTTTTCCAAAACTTCTTTTCCAAAATAAAATGGAGTGTTATATCCGTTTAAAATGGCAGATGAAGCTGAATCTTTTTCTATTAAGCCTTTCAACACCTCAATATTTAGGGTTTTATTTTCGTAAGCCCACTGTAAATTAAAAAGGCTGGAAAAAGTTTCGATATTGTAATGACCTTCGTATGTTTCAATCTCAGAATCATTCAGCTTAGCTAAAGCCAATGCTAATTTTGAGGCCAGAAAATAATCTTCACCAGAACAGCCGGTATTAATTTCAACACAATATTTATTTTCATTGTCTTTCAGGTTTATACCGCGGCTGGAAAATTGAGGAAGAAAGAAAACCGAATTGTTATTCAGATTAAAATGATTCTCAATGGACGGATAATATTTAATTTCATCAATTTGGAAATCTGCTACATCAAGAATATCTTTATAGGTAATATTATTTTTTTTATTAATTTGAAAATTATAACTCATGGTTTAAGATATAGTTTTTTTATTTTTTTGGAGAATGAATTGTTATAATAGGATCACGAAAAGTATAATCGAACTGAAAAATAAAAATTTAGCTTGTGCTGGAATCTTAAAAAGAATATCCGCCCACTAATTTTACAAAGGTTTCTCTGTTTCCAATTTTATAAAAAGTGAGTATACTTCCGTCTGAAAGTTGTTTCATTTGTTGACTAAACTCAGCCTTTGGTCCAGATTGTATCAGTTTATCAAGCTGTTGAAAAACTTCACGTGGTGTTAAAACACAAATTGCTGTTTCTTCAGTCTTACCATCACCACTTTTTTCTATCGTTTGAATGATTAAATCTTTTTGTGTAGAACATAATTCTTTTTTTTGATCTTCATTGAGTGCTCTGTAAATATTCATCATATCGTCCAATAAATTTTTATTGAGGGGATTCATTGAATATTTTGATTCTGCTTCTATAACCATTTTTTCTGCGTTCCCTTTTGATAATTTCTTTTGAGCCGGTTTCCAGAATGTACCGGATTCACTATTGTAGTTCTCAATAGAATAATCCATTTTTACGAATTTACTTCCGTAATAAAGTTGGTTTAATTGCTCCTGAGTCAATTCGGAAGGCTTTATTTTGAATAGGTCTAAAAGTTTATAAAAGTTTTCCTGTGGATTTTCGATGACATTCTTTTTAATAAGGTCTGTGTTGATCTGAGCAGAGAATGCCTGAAAAATTAAAACTAAAATACCTGAAATAATATATTTTTTCATTTGAATTTACTCATTGTAGGTTAATCTATTTCCACTAACAGGAAAAGTGTTATTGAAAGCCTAGTTATACGGGTTGGGCAATGTGAAATATTCTTTTCTCCAATGGGTAGGATTTTATATAATAGCTTGCGGAGGCTTTACCATTATCTGAAAATTTTAATTTGCTGCAAAAGGCCTTTCTCATCTTTATAACTAAAAATATACGTTCCGCGCCTTACTGTTGATAAGTCTATCGTTTTATTATAATAGGCAAAACCTTTGCTGATTTGACTTCCATCCATTGAGTAGATGGTGTATTCGAATTGATTGCTGTTATTTTTATTAGAGATGGTAAATCCGTCTCTGGCAGCATTGGTATAAACCTTTTTTTCCAGTATACTATTATCATTGTTTGTATTGGCAGCGAGTACACTTTCGCTGATATCTGCCACTTGTATGCTTTTAATCGCTGAGCTGATGAGAGATGTTGTACTTCCGCCGATGATATATAGTTTATTGTTATATACTTCCGCTGCAGCATGTCTTCTGGGAATCATATTGGATGATAATTGATGCAGTTTATTGGTTGTTGTATCAAAATAAGCCAGAAAAGTTTGATTATTATAACCCCCTGCAATAAAAATCTTATTACCGGATACAGCTAATGAGTGTCCGGATATGCCAGCAGGCATTGTATATTGATTGGTCCAGAGATTAGTGTTGAGGTCGTAAACATTGATCAGACGGGATGAGGTACCGTTAAAACCGCCAATCACATAAAGTTTATCATTCACAATTTTACCTTTTGTTTCTCTGGCTGTGGGTATATTGGGTAGTGGATTCCATGTATTGGAAGCAATATCATAATATTGGAATGTATTGGAAAATACAGTGGTTTTAGCTCCGCTTAATCCGCTGCCGCCAAACACATATATTTTACCGTTATAGATGGCAGAGCCTGCATTTCCTGTATAGGAACGATTAACAGCTCCTTTTGTTATGGTATTGGTGGCAAGGTCTACAATTTCAAGGTGGCTATTTCCCCAACCGTTAAAAATGTAAATTTTATTATTGTAAGTCTCTGAATTAGCAAATTTTTTGGTCAATAGAGTAGAATTGAGAACACTCCATTTGTTATCCGTAATATTATATTTCTCAATATAATTAGCATTACCTCCCTTGTCCTGATATCCGTTGCTCACATAGATATTATCGTCTACAATGACGCTGGTTGCAGCACCTCTGCCTACCGACATATTGACGAGATTTTTAAAATCAAGGGTTTGTGCATGGGTTAGTAGTGTGCCCAAGAATGAAAGGAATAATAATTTTGTTTTCAATGGTAGGAGTTTTAGGGTTGGGTTCTCAATTTCAGAAACAGGAATTGTACGTGAAGCTAGGGCATCTCGTCAATTATTTTTCCTAATTTTTCAGCAATAGAATTTTTTGACATACTTACGATTTGCCATTTTTCGTCATCAAACTTTGAAATGGTGATAAAATGGTTTTCATCAAATTTAAAAGTATAATAGTAAAAGCCGTCTATTTTGTCAACATTTCCAATAATTTCAATATTGTATTCTGTATTGTTGAAGTTGAAATTAATGATATCAGGTTTTTCCATTTAGTTTTAGTTTAAAACAATTTTTATATTTTTCATCAAAATATGATGTTCACTGGGATATTCTAACCAACAATTACGAATGACCATTATGCCCCGCCATTCAATACAGCATTGCAAAACGTTTTGAAATCACCCAACTCAAGGCCATCTTTTGGATTCATAAATGGGCTCCCATCATAAAACTCGCATACCTGGCCAAAAGATTCAGATCGTTTGTCACAACAGATGAAAAAAAATCCTCTTTCATTTCTATGGCCTACATAAAGCCAAAAAGCAGGTTTTTTTTCTTTATTACCATTACAATCCATATCTTCAATCGTATAGTCAATCATCTGATATAGTCCATAAATATACTGGTCTATTGTATAAAAAGCGATACCATCATTTTCTGTCTTTTCTATAAACTGGGCATAGGCTTTTGGAATAACAAGATTCTCATATTCTTTATAAGAACAGTCATTATAAAAACTTCTGAAAATATTTTTAAAAAAGCGTTCCAAATCAGTTTCGATAGAATATAATGTCCCTTTTGCTACTAATTTGCTATATAGATCCTCCATCTTTTAATTTTTGCTTTGGGGTTCAGATTTGATATTTCTCCTCTGATGTATTTTTTTGATTAGAATATTTAATATAATAGTTTTGAAACAAATATAATAAAAGTGGGAACAGGAAAGGGAGAGTAGGGAATATTTTATCTAATCATAAGAGATGTTGTGCTGGTATTTACTATCCGAAGTCTGATGATTCTGGTAGGTTTGTTTTATTTATGCGGTGAGAATTTTAGGTATAAGCATGATGTTAGCAACAGTTATTATTTTAATTGAATTTCAATTTTTTTATCTTCCATAAATAACTTTATCCAATTTGGAATCTCATTATTTCTTGGAATGCATTCAATTAAGCTTTTATTATTTTTATAATTTTCTATTGCTTGTTCCCCAAACTTGATTTTCATTTCATAAATTTCATCACCACCATATCCAATCCAGGCTTTTGTTATGATTTGTCTGTTTTTTTCAATAGTATTATAAAGTAAAGATTTTGTGTCTTCTGGTACATGTTTTATACCATCACACCAAAAAGTCTTAGCATAATATTTTATATTTTCATTTTCAATGTTTTGAAAATCAAGAGACCATTCTAAATGACTGCAAAATTCTGAGTTAAACATGGGTTCATTAAGATTATAATTAAAAGCACCACAATCCGGACATTCAATATATTCTCCATTCAATTTTTCAAACCCACATTCTGTACATCTGCCATTTCTATTGTTTAAATGCTGAACAATAACTTTTGCTTCATTTTTGCCTAAATTGAATTCCTCAATTAATTTTTTTTCAGCTAATGCTTTTAAATCGTTTTGCATTAAAATATAAATATCAAGTTTTTGTTCTTCAGAAAAGTTGATAATAATAACTTCATTTTTACATTTGTTGCAATTAATTTTCATTCTTAATTTGTTCTTTTTTGTGATCTGTATCCAAATTTACATATTAAATGAATATTAGAGAATATCTATTGGTACAGTTTTAAATAGAGAATATATGAACAAAAAATATTCTTTTAGAATCGCTTTTATATTTTCCCTTTCCTTTCAATAATAATATACACAGCATCCAGCATTTCGATCATATGAATGTATGAATATTTATTATGTTCCTTTCTGGAAGATTGTCGTAGATTCCCAGTAAGAAATAGATCATTTCGGAAATAAAATACTCACATTCCTTGACGCTGTATTTTTTGAATGCTTTTTTTAAAGACCAACAGTGGAGGTTCTTTCGGTTCATCTTTAGTAAGATTAACATAATGATCTTTTTTCGTCCAGAATATTGACCTTTTTAGATCGTTGTTATTCAGTCTTCTTTGCTTAGATGCAGTTGAATGAAACCGTCTTTAAGTTGATATTCTTTATGTTTAAATTTTGAGTTCAGTTCACTGCTGTTTCCTAAAACACCGCCAACTCCTGTGATTAATGGATGAATATTAAAATAAATGTCCGTTACCAAATCTTTGTCTATAAAGGCATTAAAAGCACCTGTTCCACCACCAACTGCCATTTCGTGCCAGCCTTTTTCTGACATATATTCAATAGCTTCTTCGGGACTTTTAACAGTCTTGTAGTCTTTTGATGGGTTAGGTTTTTCAGAGAGTACTACGATTTCTATTCCGCTGAAATGGTCTTTGACTTCCTGTGGGAAGGTTAAAAAATTTTCAAAGGTTTTAAAGCCTATGACAAGGTTCCTCACTTTTTTTGCGAATTCTAAATAAAACTCCATCGCTTCTGCTGGCAGCTGATGATGTGGATTGTCGGATAATAATACTTTACCATTAGCTGAAATGTTGGCAATTACTGTTACTTTCATTTTTAATTTTTTTACCGTGTAAAATTATCTGAAAGAAACTTTACCTTTACTATGCGTTACCTTTTGGAAAGTAACTATTGTATGAGTACTAAAAAAAATGACATCAGTAAAGAACAAATATTGGCGCTTAAAGATGCCATTGAATTATTGGGCGGTAAATGGAAATTCTGCATTCTGCATAATTTGTATCATCACGAAACCATGCGGTTTAAAGATCTGCAGGAAATAGCTCAGGGAATAAGTCCAAAAGTTTTATCCAAAGTGCTGCAGGAACTGGAAGAGAATTTACTGATCACCCGAACGGTTAATAACACCAAACCTGTAACCGTTTCGTATGCACTTACCACACACGCTGCAGAAACTGAAGAGGTTGTCAATGCTTTAATTAATTTTGGGTTGAAGCATAGAAAGAAAATAAAGGAGAAGTGATTTTTATATCATTAAGAAGCTGAGTTTATATCAAGTCATCTTTTTTGATTTTGGAAGTTTTATTTTTTTCTCTCTTTTCAATAATAAGGTCCAGCATTTAATCATATCAATATTTGGATTTATCGGCAAGTTATCATATACTCCAAGTGAGTAATAAATTGGCTATCCGAAGTCTCCTGACTTCGGAGTCTTTTTTTAAGATCTATTTTTATTTTATCGGCTCAAAGTCAGGAGACTTTGCGCAGCGGGAAATCACCTGTGCCTCTGATGAGAGATACCCTTTATCACCAAGCAAGATACAATCAGACAACCGTTCTTTAATGTCCTTCAAAAAGTGAATATCATGAATAGATGCCGGACTTAGGTCTATACTTTAAAAAACACCGTTCACAGAACAAACCGCGTGAAGTTGTAGCCATAAAAAGACATTTGCTGTGATGCGCAAAAACCTCTGTTTGGATAACAATACTGTTCATCTTTACATCTTTTAGAGCGTGCGCTTAAAATAATTCCTATTTTTACAATTAACTTTAACCAAAAATGGTCAATCTATTTTGGATTATGACACAAAAATAGAAATGAAAATAAAAAAAATATTATTTAGCATATTAACCGCTCTTGTTGTAATGATATCAATATTCCTTTATATGAATAGGGATAAATTTGTCTATGTAGGTTCAGTAGATATTATTGAAGTCGATTGCAGCAAAAAAAATCAAATCTTGAGCGAAGTTTTTGAAAGTGACCAAAGGATTAGAAAATCAAATGAACTCATCAAATACGCTAAAGAAGATCACAGGAATCAGGAATTAGTGATTAGCATTATTGAAAAGTGTGGTATGCCGACATTAAAGGAGGTGGATCAAAAACACATGGATGCAATCTGGTTGGGTCTGCAACATAGTACTAAAGAAATAAGAAAAAAGTATTTTCCACAAATAGAGAAAGCGGTAAAAAATGGAGACTTATCTAAACAGCAATATGCATTGATGAAAGATAGGATGTTAATGGACGAAGGAAAACCCCAAATATATGGTTCACAAATAGAAAATGGTAAATTGTATAAATTAGAAAATCCTGAAACTGTAAACGAAAGAAGAAAAGAAATGGGATTGGAACCAATAGAGGATTATTTAAAGTATTTTAATATTCAGTTCAATCCGAATTAACAACACAACATGTAATCACGTAGACGACTTTACTCTCCGAAGTCTCCTGACTTTGGAGCCTTTTTTAAGGTCTATTTTTATGTTATTGGCTCAAAGTCGGGAGACCTTGCGCAGTGGGGTAGTGACGCTTAGCTGTTGTCTTTTTTTATTTCAAATAAATCTGTTCAAGAAGTTCAATTGATTCCGTTTCAGTCAACGGTATCTTTTTATCTATGTTATTTGTTAAATTGAATGAAATCAGCTTGTTATTTCTAACGGCATATAGTAAATATGAAGTAAGATCCTTATTATCATCCTGAGGCTTATCTTTTAAAGTAATTTTCCAGATAATATAGTTTTTTTCTTCGTTTCGTTTTACTTCTGTAACATCAGCTTTTACTCCATTTGAAGATGCCCAGTAATCATATTCCCATTTGTAAAATGCATTCAGCAATTCTTTTTCTGTTAAGCCTTCTTTATAAAATTCAAATTTTTCTGGTTTTCTAACTGAAACTGACAAAATTATTTTTTCGGCTTTATTGCTTAAGTAAAATTGTCCGGAATGTTTAAGCTGATCTTTATATTCCCATTTTCCAGGAAACTCAAATAACTCTCCATTGATTTGAAAAGGAGTCTTTTTTTGTGCAAATGAAAAGGTTGAAACCAGAAAAAGAAGTAAGATTGAAAAAAGTTTAATGGTTAATTTTATTTTGAGTATAAGTGTCTTGAACTATTGGTTATTAGTTTTATTTTTTATTTCTGAATCAGCTGCTCCAATTTGGCCATCATTTCATCTTTTTCTTTTAGCATTCTTTCGTACAGTGCAATTTTTTCTTCGTGGAGTTTGAGTACCTGTTCAATGGGATTGAAAATAGGATTGTCGTTTTTCTGGTATCCAATACTATGATCCCCAAAAGTATTTGCAATTACATTTACAGCCTCTTCCTCATCAAAATTCTGAAATGCTTCCACAGGAATTTTCAATACTTCAGAGATCTTCTTTAACAATGGATCTTCAATAGTTTCTTTCTGTTCTAAAAGAGAAACCTTCTTTTGGTTCCAGTCTTCACCTAGATCAAAAGCTAAAGCCTCCTGCTTTATGCCCAACATCTCACGAAAACGCTTGATATTTCTTCCCTGATGTATTTTTTTGTTTTGCATATTTGTGTGCGTTATAGAAACAAATATAAGTAAAAGTTGGGGGATAGGAAATGGTGGAGTGGGGGTATTTTAGAAAGACAAGAGGTTATATTTTCATTCACTATTTGATATCTTCTGTTCTTTAATAGTTTATTTATTTGCATAAATTCAGGAGATTTTGTGTAACAGGAGAATAATTAATATCGATGTATGACTTTGGGGTTTATATCTAGATTCATACTTTTTAATTTTTGATCTATATTACTATCAAAAATAGAACCTATTTTACTGTAATTGCAATCAATACTATTAGTGTAAACATTTCCTATCTCATCACAAAAAATATAACCTGATATTCTGTCAGTATATTTAAATTTTTCAATTCTGAATTTTTTACTCTGAAAATTCTGGGTTACAATATCAAAATCTGAATCAGAAACTTCAAAAATATTTTTATTTTTAATAGCCGCATCTAAAGGGAAAAATTGATATAAGCTCCAATATGATAAGTTAGTGAACTTATTTAAATATAAAAATAAACATTCCAAATTATTTTTGTTTTGATTTGTAACTACTGTGTTAATTTTCACCTTGTAATTAAGTCTTTGTAGATTTTTTAAAATTTTATCAACTTTTAAAAAAAGATTTTTAGATTTTCTCATAGAATTATGAATATCTTCTGTGCCATCAAGAGATACCCCTAATATGTCTATGTTATCTATAATGAAATTTAAATCAGTTGGTTTTATAGCAAGACAATTAGTGTCAACATGAGTTATGATTCCATTTTTTTTAGCTAAAATGCATGAGTCTCTAAAATATTTTTTACTGAACGAGTCTCCTCCTCCAAATGTGATAATATCAAATTTTAAAGATATTGCCCTTTCAATTATTTGTATACTTTTATCTTCGGTTCTTTTGTTACTAAAGGTTACATAACAAAAATCACAAGTTAAATTACATGATTGGGTATATGTTAGGATTAACCTTTTCATAATTTTTTTTTAATTCATTTAAACTGATTGAATTCTCCCAACAATTACTAAAATGATTTTTTAAAATATTAAAATTATCATTTTGACTTTTAAATTCTAAGGCTATAAAATTATTTTCAATTCGATCTCCTATCTTCCCTAAATGATATGGATCATATATCATATATTTTTCTGTGAAAAAGAGTGTACAATAAACCTCATTTGTAAATCTTATATCTACATGATCGTGTTCTGATAAATCTTGAATTCGTTCGAAATCAAACTTTCTGTCATGGTCATTTTTTACATTATTTAAATTATTACGTAAAGCTTTATTTGGAGACAAAGGATTTATTAATAAAATTTTAAATTTCTTTCCTTCGTCTATTTTTTTCTTAATATTTTTCCAATGTCTGTCAGTTGTAATATCTATATATGATTTTCCGGTTTCTGCGAGCAGAAATAATTCGTTACTATTATCTATTGCAGATGCAATTCTTTCATTGCGTAAGTTTTTTGATGTTGAATCTTTCATAAAATAAAGAGCAGTAATACCCTGATTTTCTACTTCAATGCTTTGGCTTTCCCTTTTTTTTGCTGTTTTTAGGATAAAATTATATCCTTGCACTTTTAGGAATATTTCAAAAACTATAATAATTATGGCAGATATAGCTACTGTCCACCACCATTGTTTTGCTAAAAATATATTAAGTAGTACAACTGAAACTGTAAAAAGAATTATTTCAATAATTAAATTAAATTTATAGAAAAAACTTGGTTTATTGCTGTTCATAATAGGAGAATTTGAATTATAGAGTGAAAAATATTAGAATTAATTTATTATATGTAAATGAATTTGATGTATAGATAAGACATTTGGCTCTAAACGTAGACAATTAAGTATATATAGTCAACAACCATTGATTAGTATAAACTATAAAATACCTTTAATGTTAAAGTTAGTTAGTTTGTAATATAAAATTTAGGACTCCCTGGTACATTAGATTTACTTGATCAATCGTATATTCAGAATATTTTCCATGTGCAGCACGATTTCTTAAGTCTAACCAAGCTGTAATGTTTTTTTGTTCTAAGATTCCATAAACTCCAGCCTTGGTTAATTCAGCATTTAGTACATTCGCTTTTTTAGGAATAAAATCATCACCTTTTGCAGTTACTGTTTCGACGTTGAAACTCTCACATAATTTTCTTAAGTGTTCTTCTAAAACAGATCCTATCATAACCGCTGCAGGATCTTTATATTTTTCATCCAGCAGATACTTACTCATTTCTAAAAAGTCAGAAAATAATTCTGCTGTAACTAATCTTTTGATATTTTTTAACCAATCCAATTCTATTTCATGTCTTATTGAATATAAAATGTTTAATCCAGCTTTGGCTTTATCAAAATAGTTATGGTCAACTAATTTTGTAAATTCTTTATAGTATGTATGATTTTCTCCAAATAGATTTGCAATAAAAGATAAAGATAAAGTTCTAAATCCAGCATATAATCCAGCGTCCACAAAATCATCACTAAATTCGGAGTATGTTTTAGTATTTAATAATTTATTTCCATTATCAATAATCAGATTGATTCTTGTGATTAATTCTTCTTTTTTCATGGTTTTTATGATATGTAGGATTTAAAATTACAGAAAAAAAGCAATTTCACAAAACTAATAATATTCAATTTTGATACTTTTTACTAAACTAAAATATTAAAATAATATATCTTTATGGAAAACCACAAAAACAAAAAAACCGTTCTGAAAAACAGAACGGTTTAATTTATTTATAGCAGTTAAGACTACATCATTCCTGGCATTCCACCACCCATTGGCATAGCTGGTTCAGCGCTCTTCACTTCAGTTATTACACATTCAGTTGTAAGAAGCATTCCAGATACAGAGGCTGCGTTTTCAAGGGCAACTCTTGTTACTTTAGTTGGGTCAATGATTCCTGCTTCAAGCATTTGAACATATCAGTTCGTTTTAGAATTGTATTTTATTCTTCAAAATCTTTTTTCCTTAAAATTGATTTATTTTATTTGTGCAAAGTTAGGAGACTTTGCAAAGCAGGAAAGTTGTTTTTAATGTACTCTTATTATTGCTTTTTCTGGTAAATAATTGTCGATTTTTTCTCTTTCAATTATTTCCTTTTCAGTTCTTCCGAAATCAGTTGAAAGTGATGTGATTTTTGCACTAGATTCATGTTTATAAATTTTCTCACTCAATGGTTTTAAAATATTCATAAATTCGTTATTCATAAAAGGTTCAATGAAGCAAAGACTTTTCTTTTTCCCTTTGTAATTAAAAGTTATAAACTTTCTTTTTCCTGCAAAAGCTTGATTCTTGTTTAATTTTTTTTGTGCCACAAAAGCTTCTAAATCCTTTTCTGCAAGTAAGTTTAATTTTTCAACTTCTTCTTGAGTTAATTTATATTGAAAGAAATTTTTTCCATCCCAACTATCTGAATAAACAATTAAGTTTCCTTTTTTATCAACTATTGTATAAGTTGAAATTTCAACATTCCCATTTTTTTGAATTTCATAATCAGCAATTTTTAGATTTTTAATTTTTAGACTTTGAGCATTTAAAACACACGTGATAAAAATGGAAAAAATTATTATTGGGGTTTTCATTTGTTTTTGGTATCTATCTTTTAATTAAAGTCTAAATATACTATTTTCTTAATGAAGACCATGTTTAAACAAAAAACCGCTCTACAAAAGCAGAACGGTTTATATATTAAATTTGTCTTAGCGACTTGCTATTACATCATTCCTGGCATTCCACCGCCCATTGGCATAGTTATTTCAGCGATCTTCACTGCAATGATAATACAATCGGTTGTAGAAAACATTCCAAATATAGAAGTTTCCTGACTTTGGATTATTTTTTTTGCGCAAAGTCGGGAGACTTTGCGCAGCGGGGTAATAGAATAACGTGTTAGGTATTGCCGAAGGTGGGGATTTTTAGCACAAAAGTTCAATCGAAGAACGAATGTTGAATTATGCACTAATGCCCAATCAAAGCCGTTCAGCCCCGCTTTTGATAATACCTTGTTATAGCCAGTGCTATTTAGTTGCTTCATCTATTTTACTGATTGTCTCAATTTTAATATTAGTTATATCAGATTTGTATAAAGGTGAGTCAAATGCATAAGGTACTCTACCTGACGGAACAAATTTCGAAGATTCTTTAAGATGAACATCTTGATCATCAAAGAATATATGAGCTCCGAAAGCTTTTAAAACCTTATCTTTAGAAATTCCACCCAAAAAATAAGCTTCGTCGACGTATACTCCCCATTTTCTTAGCGTTTTGATAACTCTCATATGTGAGGGAGCATTTCTAGCAGTTACAATGGCTAATCTTAAAGGAGATAATTCAATTGTAGTTGGAAGTTCTTCCTGAATTTTGGACAGTTTTATTAATAACTTAGCAAACGGGCCTTCAGCTAACTCATCATTTTCATGTTCTTGTTCATATTTATGAAAAGCTTCAATACCTTCAGTTTTATATCTGTGTTCTGATTCGTCGGAAAATAATACAGCATCAGCATCAAAAGCTATTTTAACTCTGTTATCTAAAGGTTTAAATTCTGTTGGAGGAGAATAAATATACGCAGCAGCACAACTTTTGGAATCTATTACAGATTGTACATCTTTTGCATCTTTGCTTAAAAATAAATCTATATCAAATGCGTCAATATATGGAGCTAAAGGTTCTCCACCACTAAATGCCATTCTGGTAATGTCTAATTTATGTTCTCGTACTGAGTTCATGATTCTAACTCCTGTTTCAGTACTATTTCTTGACATTACTACAACTTCAACAATCCTCTTTTTGGCATCTGTGTTCAAGTGTAGTAAACTTTGAACTAAATGAAAAGCTGTTCCTGGTTTAAGTAAATCGTCTTCATGTTGTTGTTGATATTTTCTATAACCTGAAATACCTTCCTTTTCGAAGATTTCATTTTCTTCTTCTAAGTCGAACAATGCTCGACTTGATACTCCAACTACTAAAATGTCTGATAAATCTAATGGCATAAGCTATTGAGTTTTGGTTTTAACTATCGTTTTTTTTAGTCGTTAAATATAAAATATAAATATGCTGTTTCCTTACGGAAAACCGTATTCTAATGAAAAACCGCTCTACAAAAGCAGAACGGTTTATATATTAATTTGTCTTAGCGACTTGCTACTACATTATTTCTGACATTCCACCACCCATTGGTGTAGCTGGTTCAGCGCTCTTTACTTCAGTGATTACACATTCAGTTGTTAAAAGCATTCCAGATACAGAAGCTGCGTTTTCAAGGGCAACTCTTGTTACTTTAGTTGGGTCAATGATACCTGCTTCAAGCATGTGAACATACTCGTCAGTTTTAGCATTGTATCCGAAGTATTCAAATTTCGCATTATTTATTTTATTTGTTCAAAGTCGGGAGACTTTGCACAGCGGGGATTTTACAATTGTGATTTAGTGTAATTTTGTATTTACTAAATATCTTTAATTTCTCGATACTTCTCAAATCTACCATCATCGTGTCCAATATTGAAGTCTAAGTCATTACTAACTTTCATATAGCTCTTTTCAAAAGTATCAGGATCTAAGATTGGATATCTTAAAATTTCATAATTCAATATTGGGCGTCCCATAATTGTAATCTGATTTGACTGTTTATTTGGCCAATAAATTCCATAGGGCATATAATTTAAATGCTTATAGATTTTAATAAGTTGTGGAGTTCCACCAATTGCCCAATCATCATCATTTCTTATTATTTCTGTTAGTAATTCGAAAGGTTCCATGTCAAAAAAATCTCCTGCTGTTTTACCGTTTTCCTGCATTTTTAGAAATAATCTCCTGCGTATAAATTTCTCATTTAATGCCCTTCCAAAATCTTTATTATTAGCTGTATCAATAAGTACTACTAACTTATTTTTCATTAATGTTGAAGTTTCATAAGAAAGAAATTCATTTTTTTTACTGTCGAAATCTATTTTCCAAATTTTAAAATCGTTAAGCTTCCAAGAGAAACCGGCAAAAAGATATTGAATCTCAGGCGTTTCAGGTGAAAATTTTTTATTAGGTTGGATGCTATCATGAAGATATTCACGCATGTTTGACATAACTCTTGTTATATGTCCTCGTAAGTCAGTTATATCTAAGGCTCTCGTGTTTACCTTAGGGTGTAATTGTATTGCATTTGTAATTTGTTCAATCATTGGATATGCATATGCTGTATCCCCAGCAAATGCCAATGCACAATCTCCTCTTTCAATTGGTTTTATTTTAGGACAACAATCCCATGCTTTTCCAGAAGTTACTCTGCTATCAGAAGCAATACATAATTCTTCAACGCTTCCAACTTTTCTTACCCAAGCTAAAACTAATGTCATATATTATTTATTTAATAAAATTATAGATGAAGAAAAAATATTGAAAAAGTGGCCGAAAGGTTTATTTTTCATTTAGATTTGATCAATGGTTTTTCACTAAATGAACTTACGAAAAATTAATGTATTAAATAGAAATACTTTAATACTTTCACTAATCTGCTATTCGAAGTTTATTAACTTGAGGTTATTTGTTTAAAGTCAGGAAGTAGCCTTCCCTCATTTTGTTTTATTATTAGTTATCATTAAATATTCTGGTTTTGCTAAAATAAAATATTAAGAATTCCTTCTGGAAAACCATAAACAAAAAACCGCCCTACAAAGCAGAACGGGTTATATATTAATTTGCCTCGGTCGCTGACCGTTACATCATTCCTGGCATTCCACCACCCATTGGCATAGCTGGCTCGTCTTTCTTTCAGTGATTAGACATTCAGTTGTTAAAAGTATTCCGGATACAGAAGCTGCGTTTTCAAGTTTTCAAGGGTAATTCTTGTTACTGTTCTATTATCCGAAGTTTCCTGACTTTGGATTTCTTGTTATGTTTTGGTTGGCAAAGTCGAAAAACTTTTTGGAGTGGAGAAATAGAAGTACAAATGTTAGATTTTGTACAAAAGTTCAATCGAAGAAATACCGTTGAACTTTGCAGTTTCGCCCCACTATCGCAAAACCCTTGTTAGCTGCAGCCCTTTTTTAGATTTAGTGATATAAAAATTTGCCAAGTCAAGACTATGATTATATGTGGTATTATTGTAGCAAAATCGGAAAATTCATAAAGCATTTTGTCATACGCAAAATTGTAATAAGAAAAATCAATCAAAGGATACAAGAAAAAGAGTAGACTTAAATAGATTGAATTTTTTTTTAAGTCAGTTTTGCATTTAAATGTTTTGTTATAATTTAATATTGTTAAAAAGCCACCTAACAAAAAGGCACAAAATATTGACACCCAATATGTGAATTGATCTTCCGAAATCCTTAAAAAAAAGAATTTTGTAAAGAATGATATTATCAAAAATCCTAAAATCCATTCCGATATTATATACCAAATTTGTTTTCTTTCAAATATTTTGAGTTTGTTGGAAGTAATAATTGCAAAATTTAAACACGATAATGATAAAAAAAGATTCAATATAATTACACAAATTTTTGGTGAATCAATAAGTTTGTAAAAGCAATAGAACAAAACAAAATTGAAAGCAATTAAGTACAAAATTTTTATTGTTTTACAATTATTCATTTAATGCAGAATTTTCAAATAGGGTTGCAGCTAACGTCCAAATATACGTATTGCGCAAATATCACATATATATTATTGCGCTTATTTCATATGTGTATTGTACAATTGCTTGTTAAACAGCGGTTTACTTTTAGTTGCTTTTGGATAAACGCAATAGTATATAATAAATGATAAACAAAGGAGTTATCTACAAAATAAAAAACCGCTCTACAAAAGCAGAGCGGTTTATATATTAAATTTGTCTTAGCGACGTGCTATTACATCATTCCTGGCATTCCACCACCCATTGGCATAGCTGGTTCAGCGCTCTTTACTTCAGTGATAACACATTCAGTTGTTAAAAGCATTCCAGATACAGAAGCTGCGTTTTCAAGGGCAACTCTTGTTACTTTAGTTGGGTCAATAATACCTGCTTCAAGCATGTGAACATACTCGTCAGTTTTAGCATTGTATCCGAAGTCTCCAGAACCTTCTGCTACTTTAGCAACGATTACAGAACCTTCACCACCTGCGTTAGCAACGATTTGTCTTAATGGCTCTTCGATAGCTCTCTTAACGATTTTGATCCCTGTAGTTTCATCAGAATTGATTCCTGTAAGGTTATCTAAAGCTGAGATTGCTCTTACTAAAGCAACACCACCTCCTGCAACGATACCTTCTTCAACAGCAGCTCTCGTAGCGTGTAATGCATCATCTACTCTGTCTTTTTTCTCTTTCATTTCTACTTCAGAAGCAGCACCTACATAAAGGACAGCAACACCACCAGCTAACTTAGCTAGTCTTTCCTGAAGTTTTTCTTTATCATAATCAGAAGTAGATGTTTCCATCTGAGCTTTGATCTGAGCTACTCTTCCTTTGATTTTAGCTTCATCGCCACCACCGTTTACGATAGTCGTGTTATCTTTGTCGATTGTTACTTTTTCAGCAGTTCCCAACATATCTAAAGAGATGTTTTCCATCGTGAAACCTTGCTCTTCAGAGATTACCTGTCCACCTGTAAGGATTGCGATATCTTCTAACATTGCTTTTCTTCTGTCTCCGAATCCCGGAGCTTTTACAGCAGCAATTTTAAGAGAACCTCTTAGTTTGTTTACCACCAAAGTAGCTAAAGCTTCTCCTTCCACTTCTTCAGAGATAATTAATAAAGACTTACCACCTTGTGCAATTGGCTCAAGAACTGGTAATAATTCTTTCATTGAAGAGATTTTCTTCTCTACTAAAAGGATATATGGGTTTTCAAGTTCAGCTAACATTTTCTCAGGGTTAGTCACGAAGTAAGGTGACTGGTATCCTCTGTCGAACTGCATACCTTCTACAACATCTACTGTTGTATCGATACCTTTAGCTTCTTCTACAGTGATTACACCTTCTTTACCTACTTTCCCGAAAGCTTCAGCGATCAAAGCACCGATTGTTTCGTCATTGTTAGCAGATACAGAAGCAACTTGTTTTACCATTTCTGTAGAATCTCCAACTGTTTTAGATTGAGATTTAAGGTTTTCAACAACAGCAGTTACTGCTTTGTCGATTCCTCTTTTAAGATCCATCGGGTTAGCACCGGCAGCTACATTCTTAAGACCTTCTCTTACGATAGCCTGTGCCAAAACAGTAGCGGTAGTAGTACCATCTCCTGCAATATCATTAGTTTTGGAAGCAACTTCTTTTACCATTTGCGCTCCCATATTTTCTACTCTGTCTTCAAGTTCGATTTCTTTTGCAACAGAAACACCATCCTTAGTTACGTGTGGAGCTCCGAAAGATTTTTCGATAACTACATTTCTACCTTTAGGACCTAAAGTTACTTTTACTGCATTAGCCAATGCATCTACACCTCTCTTTAGAGCGTCTCTTGATTCAATATCGAATTTTATTTCTTTTGCCATTTTTGATTAGATATTAGATGTTAGATGTCAGATATTAGACAGCTAACAATAGTTTTTTAATTTGATTTTTTTAATCTGAAATCTGATGTCTGTGATCTGAAATCTTAGCCAATAATTCCTAATAAGTCAGCTTCTCTTACGATTAAGTAATCTTTACCTTCTAACTTCAATTCAGCACCTGAATATTTTCCATAAAGAACTTTGTCACCTACCTGAACAGTTGTAGGCTCATCTTTTTTACCAGGTCCTACTGCCACTACAGTACCTTCCTGCGGCTTTTCCTTTGCAGTATCCGGGATAATAATACCTGAAGCTGTTTTAGTTTCTGCTGCGATTGGCTCTACCAGAACTCTGTCTGCCAATGGTTTAAAGTTTACTGACATAATATATTTATTTTTTAATTATTTCTGTGTTGTAATTCTCTAAATGTATGCCATGAGACGGTGATGGCTGAAATGGCAGACTTTTGTGACGGAATGTGAAAATATGGCAGAAAAATAAAATAAGAAAGCCGGAAAATTCCGGCTTTTATTGTAAGTGTTTAATTTTTATGAATCCTGTTTTATGGACACTGTTGTCCCGGTCCGATCCATAGAATACATTGTCCTTTGTAATTGCGTTCACAGCAATAACGTCCTGCTGCACCACCGTTGATTGATTTCTGAGCATCTCTGCTTAGTAATTTTGCATTTTTCATAGTTAATAATATTTAATTTGTATACTTCCTGAACGTTTAAAGTCAATCAGGATTTTGACATTTGGTGTTTAATTAAATCAAAGATAAGTTTTTTCCTTAATATGTGATATATTTTTAATTGTTTTTTTTAGTATAAATTATTGGTTATCAGTTTATACTTGTTCGTTTGTTTGGAGCAGTATTGATTTCAGAAGAGGTAGAAGACAAAAAGAGAAGCCGGAAGATATCTCCGGCTTTTATAATTATTTGTTGTATCAGGGCAGATCTATGGACAAAATTGCCCTGGTCCGATCCAGCGGATACATTTCATATTGTCATCATAATCACAACAAACAAGTTTTCTCGCAGAACCTCCATTAATGGATTTCTGAGCATCTCTGTTTAATAATTTTGCATTTTTCATATATAATACCTTTGTTTTTTTAGCTCCTGAACATTTAATGTCAATCAGGTTTTTTTGACAGCCTGTGTTTTTATTGTTAATTCAAAGGTAAATGTTTTTAATACAGGTTGTTAAGCTGTTTGTAGACAGGGAATTGCTATTGGTATTTTGAATGACTGTTTTTATGAGGTCATTTCTAAAAACATTCTTCTTCCACTCATATCCATTTCCTGTTTCACTATCTTTCTTGTTATAGTATCAATATAATAAGTGGTGGTAGTGGTTTTGTTACTGATATCATCATTTGTTTTCACAACCCAGACCGGTTTTCCCTTATATTCTGACTTTTGGGTATCCAGAATATAAGCTTTCATCATTCCTTTTTTCTCAGATTTTGGATTGTAGTCGAAAATAGAAATTTCGGCAGAATAGTGTTCTTTCAATGGAAGAAATCTTATCAGCATTGCATAGCTGCTGCTGTCAAAATATTGGGTTGCAGGAATATCGATAATATCTTTTTTCTGCAACTTTTTATCCAGATAATATCCTGTAACTTTATCTTTACCGGACTTTAGAACCATGTCCCGCATGGAGTTATAAGAAGAATGATACTCCGGGGTGAAATTTGAGGTTTTTACAATAGTAGAATCTGTCCATCGAGCATCTGGAGCTTGTTTCATTTTCACTATTGTTTTGATAAGAAGATCTGTTTTATTCAGCTTTTTGGTTTCTGTAATGATACTTCCGATTTCTATTTTTGTACCGGCATTTTCAGCATACCATACAGATTCTGATGTTTCATCTTTGATCAATTTAGAATTGATCTGTACATTTTCTGGGGTAAGAAGCTTTTGTGAAAAGAGATTCACGCTGCTCACTAATAAAAGGAATAAGAATGTTCTCATGATCTTTTTATTAGTTAGTTGATCTGAAATTCAAAAAGTTACAATGCTATTTATTCTTTTTGAGGTTCAGGAGAAATATTTTCGTTTTCCATTGAAAATATCACACTGGTGATTTTCCATTCATTTTTAATTTTCACAAGTCCCCAGGATTCTTTGCCCCATAAACCTTTCTTTCCTCCAGCCCAGAAACTGAAATTAAATGTTACAGAAGCAATGCTGCCGTCAGTATCTATATTTACATTAGAAAATTTTTCTTCTTTTACAGATCCTTTAGTAGTGCTTCTGAACCAGGATTTATAATCTGCTGTTTTATGATCCGGAGATTTAGGGTCTTTTTCAATTCTTTTCTGCTGGGTTTTATCCTTATAAACCCCCACCCAGGTTACTGGCCCGTCATAAAATAAGCGATAGAGGCTGGTGCTGTCTTTGGTTTTTAAGCTGGTCATAAAAGTATCCAGCACTTTATGGAGTTCAGCTTTATCTTTTTCGGAGCCTGATTGTGTTTGCGAATAGGTGAGGTTAAATCCGAATAGAAAGATAATGAGCGTTATAATGATATTTTTCATGATTTTCTGTTGAGTTTGGATGAATCCAAATTACAAAAAATACAGAAATAGAATGCAAAAATATTGATTGTTAGTATTTTAAAAAACAATGTCTAAAACTTTTCACAATGTTTCAGTTCTGGGTTTATCTGTTAAATGATTCTTTGAGGCCTGATTTATTTTTGAAATCACTGCCCCGGAAACGGCAATTCCTATAAAGTTGGTGACTGATCTGGCTTCATTCATAAAACGATCCACGCTATAGAGAAGAGCAATATCTGTCAACGGAATTTTTCCGAATCTGTTCAAAGTGAAAATAAGCGCCAAAAATCCTGAGCCTGGGACACCGGAGGCTGTTTTTGAAGTAATGGAAATGATGATGAAAAGCCACAGATAATCATTGAAACTTAAAGGGATCGTATAAAACTGAACCAGAAAACAACAGGTCACGGAGAGATAGATACAGGCTCCGGTAAGATTAAAATTATACCCTAAAGGAATAATAAATCTTAAAATTTTCCTGCTGTAGCCTTCAGATTCCATTTTCTCAAAAATAAGTGGAAAGGCTGTTTTAGAAGATGAGGTACTGACCACCAGGATAATTTCTTCTTTGATGTTCAGTAAAAATTTCCAAAGGTTAAACTTGAAGAGGTAAGAAACAGCCCCAAGAATTCCAAAAATGAAAACAATATCAGCAATATATACCGTGGCAACTACCTTACTCAAAGGAAGAAGGGTATTGATGCCATATACAGCAACACCATAGGCTATATTACAGAAAATAATGAGGGGAAGAATGATGTAAAGATACTTAATGACGGTATAAAATATATTCACACCCTGATCCAATATATTCAGGAACTTTTCTTTTTTTGAAGAAAGATTCATAGCAATACCAATCACAATAGAGAGGAAAAGAAAGATACCATGCCTATTGAGATAGATAAGATTGGGCAGACCATCATTTTTGATTTCAAATGTCTTGGGTAAGGATGTATTGATTCTGGTAATGTCAATTCCTGTATCAGAACCGGGCTGCATCATTAATCCAAAAACGAAACCCACTATTATGGCGATCGAAGTGATCACTAAGAAATATAAAATAGTCTGCCATACAATATTACGGGCATTTTTGAGCTCAGACAGCTGGCTGATTCCATAGGCGACTGCCATAAATATAACAGGGAGGATCAGTGTTTCCAGGATCATGAAAAAATACCGGCTCACCACTCCCAGTCTTATACTTTCCTCAGGAAGGTAATGGCCGGCCAATACTCCTCCTATCATTGCTGTAAATACATACAATGTAAGGTTTTTAAGGTATTTTCCGGTAAATGTTTTCTGAGGTTGTAAAGGGTTCATCGGGAAAAATAAGCTGTTTTTTACAAAACAAGTTTTAAGCGGTATTATTATTTCTGAAGTTGAAGATACTCATTATTCATTACATTCTTATCATATGGTTCCAAGAAGTAGCGCCCCTATAAGCATGATGATTGATGATCCGATTGCCCATTTTAAAGTATACTTCAGGTGATCAGAATATTCTACTCCTGCTAGTGATACTAACAGATACGTGGAAGGAACCAAAGGACTTAATAAATGAGATGCCTGACCAACAAGACTTGCTCTTCCTAATATTTCAGGAGCAATATCCAGCTGGCGTCCTGTTGCCTCAATAATAGGAAGTATTCCAAAATAATAGGCATCATTCGTGAGAAAGAAAGTAAGAGGAACACTAAAGATGGCTGTAATAATATTCAGATAACCACCCCAGCTTTTGGGAACAATGTCTATCATACTATTTCCCATAGCCTGCATGATGCCGGTTCCGTTAAGGATTCCCGTAAAGATTCCTGCTCCAAAGATCATTCCTGCTACAGACAATGCGTTTCCTGCATGTTTTGAAATAATTTTCTGCTGATCTTTTAGTTTTGGGTAATTGATGACAGAAGCAATACAAAAAGCAATCATAAAAGCAATACCTAATGGAACAATGTCTAATATCATCACAGTCAACAGAACAAGAGTCAAAATTAAATTCACCCAGATCAGTTTTGGACGGAGAAGCTGAGGATCAGATTCTCCGGCAATGTCTCCGGTACTGTATTTTGTATACTTCCCATATTTTGCGATGCGTTTTTTTTCTTTTTTCCCTAAGATGTAGGCTACAAAGATTACCCAGATGATGCCTAAAGCCATAATAGGAATCATAGGCACAAAAATTTCGGTGTGTCCCAGTTTCAGGGAGCTCATCACCCTTGCCGTAGGACCTCCCCAAGGTAAAATATTCATAATTCCACCAGCCAGCATAATAATGCAGGTCAGCGTTAATGGATTCATTCCTTGTTTTTTATATAAAGGAAGCATGGCTGCTACAACAATGATATACGTAGAAGAGCCATCACCATCCAGAGAAACCAATGTGGTAAGAATAGCAGTTCCTATAGTTGTTTTTACTGGATTGTCTCCAACGGCTTTTAAAATAAGATTGACTAAAGGCTCAAAAAGCCCGGTGTCTATCATTAAACTGAAATAAAGAATGGCAAAGATGAGCATAACCCCTGTAAGGGCTATTTCCTTGACTCCATTCTTCATCATTTCTCCCAATTGAGATCCAAAACCTGCTAAAAATGCGATGGCTACAGGGATAATGACTAAGGCGGTAAGAGGAGTCATCTTCTTATTCATGATAAGCACCATAAAGATGATGATCATCAAAAATCCAAGGAATGTAAGCATAGGTGGTTGTATTTGAGGTTATTTATTTTTATTTTTTCTCCAGTCAAAATTGTTTCGATAGCCGATATAGGCATAGTTACTGGTAGATCCGGTTTCCAGCTGGTTGATAAAAGCAACTTCTATGGCTGAGTTTTTTCCTGTTTTTATTCCTATCCCGGCTGTTAAACGGTTGCTGTCAAAAGTTTCTTCTTTGCTGGCATTCATTCTGATTTCATTTTTCAGAATACCATAAAGCCTTTCTTTCTCCCCGGCTTTATTGAATGGGATTCTTAAAGAAATAAGATAACGGAGTCTTACAATGAATTCATTCGGATTACTGATAAACCGTTCCTCCACACGAAATCGGTGAGAAATAGAAGTTCTTCCGATATTCCCTCCCAGACTTACCTGTTGGAAAGGTCTTTTTTCATACCTTTCTTTTTTGGTGTTATCAGATTTGTACGAGTCCAGAATAAGAAACATCGCTCCTACAGCAGGTCTTACTTCAGGAGCTACTTCATAATCTACATAGGCAGAAACCAGAAAAAGTCTGGTATCATAGGCGAGGTCAAAAGACCGGTATTGGGTAAGGGCTGTCAACGTACTTTTGTCTGTAAGTTTTGCAGACATGAGGTATTGGAACCACATATTATAACTGTCCCGGCTTTGAGCCATAACAAATTGACTGACACCTAGTAGAAAAAAGGTGATTAACGATAATTTAACTTTCATGTAAAATTGAATTAATATCCTGCTTTCTCAAATATATTTATAAGAAGGAGCCGTGAATTTATTTTTCAATCAATAGCAGTTTTTATCAGTAAACTGCAATCCGGGGAGAAAAAGGTCTTATATTTGGAAGATTGAAAATTGGATATTTTAGATGTTTTTTATTATAAATATTGTATTTATATTATTGATTTTTAGAGTTTTACTTAGTGGTAAGATTTTAAAGAGACTGATGGAATATCATTGGGGGCTTTTGCTGAAGTTTCAGCACGTTTTCTTCTTTTTCTTCTTCTTTATCATCACTTTTTTCACCGAAAACTACTTTTTGGATCTTCCTGAGCTCATCTGGTCTGTATTATTTGTAATTATTTTCAATGTTGGGATTTACTATCTGGTCTATTTTTATCTTGTGCCCAGGTTTTATCTTTCCAATAAGTATCCGGAATTTATTCTGTATGCATTCATCTGTTTTTTAGTATCAAGTCTTTTTAGAATTTTGCTGGAACCTGCGGTGTTTCATATGAAATTTGATGAAACCCTTTCCAATACAAAATTTCTTTATAATGTCTATACCGCTCAGGGCATTGTAATACTGGTGGCGTCATTTCTGGGAATCACGAAGGATAAATTTCTGATCGAGCAGGATTTTAAAAATTTAGGGGAAGAAAAAGACCAATTGTATCTTGACCTTTTAAAATCGAAACTAAACCCTCATTTTTTGTTGAATACTCTTAATAATATTTATTCCAAAAGTTTTAATCCATCTGAGAAAACATCTGAGTCAATCTTACAGTTAAGCCGTTTGCTGCAGTATGTTATTTATGATACCAATAAGGAAAAAATTACGCTAATGCAGGAGTTTTCAACGATTAAATCATTGATTGGACTTTACCAGCTAAAGTATAATAACCTATTGGATATCAAGTTTGAAATAAAAGATGATGAAATGCTGGAACTTATTGAAGTACCGCCATCAGTTTGTCTTACTTTATTTGAAAATGCTTTAAAACATTCAGCAGTGGGAATTGAAGAGAATAGCTTTATCAAGGTATCTTACAAAATACAGGATCAGGAATTATTATTTGAAATTAAAAATTCTGTAGCCAAGAACCGGAATCTAGTGAATAACTTTAATGATAATGGATTTGGAAATGAAGCGGTCATCAGCATTCTGGAAAAATATTATCCTGAAAGATTTACTTTTATATCGGAAGCGGCTGAGAATAATACATACGAAACTACTTTAAAAATTGAACTATAATGGCTAACCTGACTATCGTAGGAGTGGATGATGAATATCCCGCGTTAGAACTTATCCGGCACTATTGTGATCAGATAGAAGATGTAGACTTGCTGGAGATATTTCAGAATCCGGAAGAGGCACTGCAATATTTAGAGAAGAATAGGGTAGACCTTGTTATTCTGGATATTAATATGCCTTATATCAATGGGATTGACCTTTTACTTAAGCTTCCCTATAAACCATTATGTATATTTCTTACCCTGGAATCGAAATATGCTGTAAAAGCATTTGAATTGGATGTAGTGCATTATCTGGTGAAACCTGTAGATTTCGAAACATTTAAAAGAGCAGTATATAAAGCAAAGGACTTTTTACAGTTTAAACAATCTGCAGAAGATAAAAAACAGGAAGATTTCATTATGTTTAAATCTAATTATATCATGAATAAAGTCCTTCTTCAAGATATAAAGTGGATTCAGGGGTTTGGAGAATATATTATTCTAATCACCCATTTGAAAAAATATATGATCCTGGAACGGATGTCCAATTTTGAAGAAAATTTTCAAAACCTGGGATTTATCAGAATTCATAAATCTTATATTGTTCTTTCTTCTCATATCAGTTCATATGATTCAAATACGATTTATTTGAAAGGCGGAGAACAGCTCCCATTAGGAAGAACTTATAAAAAGCATCTGAAAGAATATTTAGGATAAAAAGTAGCGAAATTAAATTCTTAGAGATTTCTAATGTAAAAAATAAAAAGCTCACTGATTCAGTGAGCTTTTCAATTATTGATTGCCTGCAATTATGCTTTTTAGCTTTTTCCTGCTGCCTGCATAGGATTTACTTTTCCATTAGAGCTTCCTCTTACAGAACCTCCTTCCTGTTTCTGTTTGAAGAGCTGGAATTTTGAAGTTTCACCCCCGGCACCATTGCTGGTCCATAAATTATTGGTGGTATCAATATCAGCAGTTTCTCTCATAGGATCTAACTGAATTGATTTCAATTTTTTATCAAAATAATAGGTCTTTGAAACTTTTTGTTCGTTAAGTCTCCAGATCTGTGCAGAGGATTTATCATATAATTTTGAACCATCTTCAAATGTAAATTCAAGGATAATCGGCATTACTAATCCGCCTTTATTCAAAAAGTCGATCTGATAAGCGGTAATATTTTTAAATTTCTCTTTATCCTTAGCATCTAGAGGTGGAGTAGCATCTATTTTAGAAATATATTCCTTAGTGCTTACTTTTTCCTGACCTCTGTCATATCGGTAGTAAAAATCCTGTGCATCCTTATCCTGATCAACATAGAATTTAATATTTTTATCTTCTCTGTTTCTGATTTTTGAAAGATCTTCGAAACTATTTACCAATGGCTTTTCAACCTGATATTTTATTTCTGTAGCAGCTTTTGGATCGGTATCCAGATTAGGTGTTGCTACGGTTACCTTATCAATGGAGATATCTACAGGATCTGTTCCGTAGAACCATCCTCTCCAGAACCAGTCAAGGTCTTCACCACTGGCATCTTCCATAGTTCGGAAAAGGTCTGCAGGTTCAGGATGCTTAAAAGCCCATCTTTTCGCATAGGTTTTAAAAGCCTTATCAAAAAGTTCTCTTCCCATAATGGTTTCACGAAGAATATTCAGCCCTGTAGCAGGTTTTGAATACGCATTCGGACCATACTGAACAATGTTTTCTGAGTTGCTCATGATAGGTTCCAGCTGGTCTTTTGGAAGTTTCATATAATCTACGATTGTCCATGCCGGACCTCTTTTAGATGGGAATTTATTATCCCATTTTTCTTCCGTAAGATATTCCGTGAAAGTATTCAGACCTTCATCCATCCAGGCCCATTGTCTTTCATCAGAATTGATGATCATTGGGAAGAAGTTGTGGCCTACTTCGTGGATAATTACTCCGAGCATTCCATTTTTTGTTCCTTCAGAATACGTTCCGTCTTTTTCCGTTCTTCCGAAATTGAAGCAGATCATAGGATATTCCATCCCGTTGGCGGCTTCTACAGACTGAGCTACAGGATATGGATAAGGAATGGTAAATTCCGAATAGGTTTTTATCGTGTGAGCTACTGCTTTTGTGGAGAATTTTCTATAAAGACCATAGGCTTCTTTAGGATAAAAACTCATTGCCATTACCTTATTATTGTTTTCAGGAATAGTAACATGCATTCCGTCCCATACAAATTTTCTTGAAGAAGTCCAGGCAAAATCCCTTACATCATTCGCTTCGAAAACCCATGTTTTTCTTTGTTTCGAATGATTCTTTTCCGCTTTTTTGGCTTCATCTAAAGTGACAATTTCTATAGGTTCAGAAGCATTTTCAGCTTTTCTGTATCTTGAAAGTTGATCTGAAGTTAATACCTGATCGTAGTTTTTACATTCTCCCGTTCCGCCTACAATGTGATCGGAAGGGACATTCATAGACACTTTAAAATTTCCGAAAACCAGGGCAAATTCACCTCTTCCGGTAAACTGATGGTTTTGCCAACCCTGGAAATCGCTGTATACACACATTCTTGGATACCATTGTGTCATCGTATACAGATCATTGCCGTCCTCAGGAAAATTTTCATAACCACCACGGCCTCCCATCTTCATTCTGTTGGAAATATTATAGTTCCAGTCTACTTTGAAAACGAATTTTTCTCCTTTTTTCAACGCTTTTGGAAGATCAATACGCATCATGGTTTTGTTAACGGTATACTTTAGAGGAGTTCCGGAAGCATCCGTTACTTTTTCAAGAATAACTCCATATCCGTTATCCTTTACAGGAAGTTCCGTTACCTTAAGCTGTTGATCCGTTGTTGAGGGGCGAAGGACTGATGATGTATCATATCCTGCATTCCTCATGCTTGAATGTTCATTTTCATCCAGCTGAAGCCAGATGTACTCCAGTTCATCCGGAGAATTGTTGTAATAGGTAACTGTTTCAGACCCTTTCAGATTTCTTTTATCCTCGTCAAGGTAAGCCGTAATATTGTAATCAGCCCTGTTTTGCCAGTATCCGTGTCCCGGAGCACCGGAAGCTGTTCTGTAAATATTGGGTGTTGGCAGAATACTTCCCAGCTGTTCAAACTTGTTTCCATGATTGCTGCCCGGATTATTCTGAATATTTTGTGCGGTGAAACCTGTATATGTAAATACAGAAAGTGAAAGTATAACAACTTTTAGTTTCATAACCGAAATGATTTAATAATGATCAAAGATAGTAATAAGCAGTTGAAATAGTGAAAAATTTTCATGTTTAGAAAGGAATTCTTTCCAAAGTCATTTTCAGAGATAATGCAAATACTCCGGATGAGACAAAAAGAATCCAGTCTTTTTTGTTAACCTTAAAAATAGTAAGCAGAATAAACAACAGTATTAAAATAGCACCTACAATGACGATCTGTCCTAATTCCAATCCGATATTGAAGCCCAATAATGGAATTGCAATGCCTTGACTTTTAGCAATCATCACTCTGGCAGTATTGGCAAAGCCCATTCCATGAACAAGTCCAAAGATCAGGGCAAGGTAGTAATTGGCCCGCATCAACGTCTGTTTCTGATTTTTCATAATAATATTATCCAGAGAGGTCAGAACAATGGTCAGGGGAATTAAAAATTCAACCCAATCAGAAGGAACCCTGAAAACATCAAGGATACTTAAAGCCAGTGTAACAGAATGTCCAATGGTAAATGCGGTGACAAGGATCAGAATCTTTTTCCAGTCACTGTAGGAATAAACAGCGATCAGGGCCAGTACAAACAGCTGATGATCTAAAGCATCAAGGGAGATAATGTGTTCCCATCCAAGGTTTAAATAAAATAGAAAATCCTGCATCATAAAGTAAAATATAATGCGTACGAAAATAATGATTAATTTCGTACACATTATTTAAATGTCAGGGTTTATGAAGAAATTATGGCTGTTTTTGCTTCCCATTGTCTTTTTATTGTCTTTTACAACAGTATGGCATCCTTATCATGTAGGATCTGTGGAGATCAACTACAATTCTAAGTCTAAAACATTTGAAGTAACAGGCCGGTTTTTTCTTGATGATCTGGAAAATGGTCTTGGGAAAAAGTATGGCGGAACCTTTCATTTTAATGATGATCAATATAAGGCTAAGCTCAATGAAGGATTACAAAAATATTGTCAGGAATATTTTAAACTAAAGGCTGACAGTAGATTTCTTAAGGTCAACTATATCGGATACGAGGAAGATCATGAATCTGTAAATGTCTATCTTGAATCTGAACCCGTTGCTAATCCTAAGAAAGTGGAAACAGCTGTAAGTTTCCTGTACAATCTTTTTGATGATCAGATCAATATTGTCCATATCATTGTAAACGGAGATCGAAAGAGTGAAAAATTAACGTATCCTAACCGTTATCTGTATAAACAGTTTTAATTTTCCAACTGAATAAGAGTGTTGATTTCTTTTGCATGGGCCAAAAGATCAGGGAAAAAGTCATTATAACATTCCTGAAGGATATCTTTATGATTTAAAAAAGCTTCAAAAACAGGGATATCTTTATCCAGATATTTTGCTTTGTTCAATACATTTTGGATACTGAATTTAATGCCCCAGTCTTCACGGTAATTGTAAAGCCAGTCGTCATGTTCCATTTTGGCCAACATTATTTTGAAACTGTCAGGTAACCATTCTTCATTAGCATTTAAAACTCTGTACACCCGCTGAGAATGAGCCTTCCATTCCGTCAGGGAATTTAAAGAAAGATCATTGGCTACAAAATAATCCATAGAAACATCTACAAATGCTCCGGCGTAGAGTCTTACCAAAGGAGCAAAAACTTTTTTAGCTTCATGAATGGCAGGGTGGGAGTCTGTGAAAGTATCAATGGCGCGGTGTAAAGTAATTCCATCCTGAATGTCTTTTGGAAAAGAAAAACGATCCCTGTTTCGGATAAAGTCTTCCAAAAACTGGCCGACAATTTGTCCGTCAGTGAAAGTGAGAAAAGAATGAGCCAGATAATTCATAAACGAATATAAAAATTTTTAAACAAAGTTTTACTATTGCTTACCGTTTCTACCCAAACTCCTTTTTCAATTTCAAGATATTTAAACTCAATGTCGTTTAAGATAACCTCTTCCGGAGAAACCAGGCTGAGCTGAAGTTCATCATCATTAATAAGACATTTAAACTGTACCGGAAACGAAAATAGATTCTGAATCTGCAGATCTTTGTAACCATAAACAACTGTACAGTCTGAACCTAATGGTGTAAAACGTTCGTCGTCCTTGTAAATATCTATCGAATGTGGATATCGTTCCAGAACTTTCAATCCGGATTGAAGCGCCAGATAATATAAAATAGAAGAGAACTGACAGATCCCGCCACCAAAATCACTTGAAATAGTATTGTTGATGAGGTTTCTTCCTTCCTTAAAATTATTTTTTTCGCTAGGTTTTCCAATCATTTTCCAGAAAGAAAATACTTCACCGGGATGGAGAATGAGGTTGTTGATTTTATCACCTACAACTTTTAAATTGTGAATTTTATTCTGATGAAAAGCCCCGCTTTTAATAATTTGCTGGAAGCTGACAGTATATTCTCCAATATTTTCTGAACGATATTCTTTAGGATAAGCATAATTGCTTTTTCGTTCATTAAAATACCGCTGCAAAAGTTTCATCTGCAGTTTCCATGAATGAGGGAGCCAGTTTTTCAGTTGCTGTTTCATCTCTTTTCCAAAATGGTAATATGATAGGAAGCCCAGTTTTTCAGAAAGGAGCGGCAAAGAAAATTATCCAGTGGAAGAAAGAATCTTCTGATTGTTTTCGGCACTCTGTGAATCGGAAAAAATAACACTCCGGTTGTATTGATAACTTTCCATTGATCTTTTGAAAGCGCTGCAATATCTGAAACTGAAAAGCTGTTTCCGGCATGCCAGTCCTTTTGTGGAGAAACGGATTTTTTTCTGCTTTTTACAGGATAATCGAAAATAAGATTTCCATTCTTGTTTAATTTCTGATAACATTCGTTTAAAAATGCTTTCGTCTCTTCCCGGTTCTGATGCATGATGACATGAAAGCAGAAAATACAGTCGAATTCCTCATGAAAAGGGATGTCTGAAATTTCACCCGCTTTCAGAATTTTTTCACGATATTTCTGACGGGCGACATCCAGCATATTTTCACTGAAATCTGTTCCATGGGTAGCAAAATTTAACAAGCGACCTGTTCCGCATCCGAGATCCAGAACCTTTGTATATTTTTTGCCCCGGAAAAAAGAGGTTAAAAAAGACCTTTCCTGTTGGTCAATGTATTGTCCGTAAGAGTTCCCGAAGCGGTTCTCATCATAGGATTCTGCGAGGTTGCTGTAATATTCAAGAATACTAGTTTTCATCATTTGAAAAATCTTTTGTTAAGATCTTTAATTTTATTGACTTCTACAATATTTTTTCCGGCATAATGAATTTTTTACAGCTCAGACTAATTGGATTGTTCTTTTCTGAATTCAGAAGGTGTCATCCCTGTCATTTTCTTAAAAATGGTATTAAAAGCTGTTTTTGAATTGAAACCGGACTCAAATGCAATTCCTATCCTGTTTCTTCTTGCCATTATATTTTTAAAGGCAACTCTTTAGTTCAGAGATGTCTTTTTCTTCACCTAAAATCAACGCATTAGTCATTTGATTTCTAATGTAATTATTTATTGGGGGTTAAGATAAATTCGGATTCAGCTATGGTATGTTAATATAAAGTTTTCAATGTTTGTGCTTGGTGATTCTTTCTTAAGATCAAAGATAGTATGTTTTTATTTTTTTAATAAATGTTTGCATATTGTTTACTTTTATGTAAATAAAATATTATAATATTTTTGTGTATTGATAATAATAATTTTACATTTGAAAACAAATTATAAATCATTCAGTAAAAATACAATGGAAACAAAATCTTACATAATAGGTGTTGATTTCGGAACTACATCACTGTCGGTTGTGCTTGTCAAAACTGATGACTGGCAAATAGAAAGAGTAATCAATAGAGAAACGAATGCCTACATTGAGTCTAGTAATACCTTGGTGAAAGAACAGTCGATCAAAATACTGGTAGATTCTTTCAATAGTGTAATGGAAGAAATTAACTCATTACCTAATATTCATATAGCCGCCTATGGTTTTACTGGACAGATGCATGGTATTGTTGGGCTAGACAAAAATAATAATGCGGTGACCAATCTGGTAACTTGGGAAGATCGAAGTGGAGAAATGGTAATGGATAATGCTACTAAAATGATTGATACTATTAAGACGTTAGCAGATGACGACACTATTTCTTGCGGTTACGGTATTGTTACCTTGTATAAATGGCTGGTTGTAGAAAAAAGAACAGACATTTCTAGCTTTTGTACGATTGCAGACTATTTTGTAGGGCTAATTACACACAAAATAGCAATGAGTCCATCGATGGCTCATAGTATTGGTTTATTTGATATCTCCAAGAATACATGGAATCGCAGATCTATTGAGAAATTGGGCTTAGACTTTCAGTTATTTCCGTTGGTAGTCAGTGAATCGAGTTTGTTGGGTTATGCGGGTGATGTGCCAGTGTTTTCCGCAATTGGAGATAACCAAGCCAGCTTTATGGGGACAGTTTCTGGAACAAAAAAGTCAATGGTACTGAATGTTGGTACAGGGACTCAAATTTCGGTTCTACTTGAGAAAGGGGAAGTTAATAAGTACAATGGATACATAGATGGAGTGGCTACCCAGCTACGTCCTTACGATAACGATTATTATTTGATGGCTACCAGTTTTATAAATGGTGGGGCAACCTATAGATCGCTCTTTAATTTTATGAAAGAGATAGCAGTCTCTTTATTTAATCTTGAAAATATAGATGAGAATCAGTTGTGGAACAATATGGAAAAGAGTGCAGGGTTCAGTATAGAGGAAGGTGATCCGTTAAAAGTTCTTCCTTTGCTGTCATACGAACGTAATGATTTTGGAAAAAACGGGGAAATAACAAATATAACTTCTGAAAATTTTCATCCAGGCAATTTGATTGCGGGATTCCTGAAGGGGCTTTCAGAAAATTATAAATCAGCCCTAAATCCTAACATACTAGAGAAGACAGATTTTATTTACGGAGGCGGAAACGGATTGAAAAAAAACAAAGTATTTGTTCAGATTCTGGAACAAACCTTTGGAAAGCCAATATACTTAACGTCTTATGATGAAGAAGCGGCGGTGGGTGCTGCAATGAATGCTGCTAAAGCAATACAAATTGAACAAATCCAAAAAATCTGATAAACTTAAATAAGGAATTAACCAAAATATAAACCAACATGATGAAAATTTTAAAATTACCGAATTCGATTGCTGTAATGTTCTCCTTTTTTGTTATGGGATATGTAGATTTGGTAGGCATTGCAACAAATAACATAAAGATAGATTTTGGACTGACGGATACCATTGCCAACTTACTGCCATCGATGGTCTTTCTCTGGTTTCTCGTCTTTTCGGTTCCTACTGGAATAATGATGAATAAGATTGGACGCAAAAAAACAGTGTTATTAAGTCTTGCCGTAACGTTTCTGGCGGTGATTACTCCTTTGATTGGATATAGTTTTCCGATTATGCTCATCTCTTTTGCATTGCTTGGAATTGGTAATACCTTAATGCAGGTTTCATTAAATCCTTTGGTAACCAATATTATAAAAGGAGAAAAACTAGCCAGTGCTTTAACTTTCGGCCAGTTCATAAAAGCTATCGCCTCTTTCCTGGCGCCTATAATTTCCAGTTGGGCTGCAATCAATTTTGGAAATTGGAGATTACTATTTCCTATGTTTGCAACAATTTCATTAATCTCTTTTGTCTTGCTCTATTTTACCTCAATAGAGGAAAAATCCGGTGAAGACAAAATGTCATCGTTCAAAGATTGTTTGGGGCTTCTGGCCGATAAGACTATTTTGATGCTATTTATTGGGATACTAGTACATGTGGGCATTGACGTTGGTGTCAATATCACTGCGCCGAAACTCTTGATGGAGCGTGTGGGCATGAATCTACAGGACGCTAGCTACGGAATAGTTTTGTACTTTATCTCCAGAACGATAGGAACGTTTTCAGGTACTTTTATCCTGTCGTTGATCCCTTCTCGAGTATTCTTTATGGTTAGTGCCCTTCTGATGGTAGTGGGAGTAATGGGGCTTTTTTTTGCTGAAACAGGAATGCTGCTCTATATCTGTATTGTCCTACTCGGAATAGGTAATTCGAATGTCTTTTCTATCATCTTTTCGACTGCAATGCAATTAATACCTTCCCGAAATAATGAAATATCGGGCCTGATGATCATGGGTATATCAGGAGGGGCTATTTTTCCCTTCTTTATGGGGATTCTATCCGATTCTCTGAAAAGTCAGCAAGGAGCCGTCATCATATTGCTTTTTTGCATAATCTATCTATTATCTATCTGTCGGAAAATTAAATAACCTAGGTTCGGTGGGATAAGAGAAATAGAATCGAGAAGGTTGAAAGCCTGCAGTTACCATTGGGTGGATGATTCCGCAAGTCATCAAAAAAATCCGGTTTTTTACCACCAATACACGAATAAAAGGTGCTTGAATTGAAACATAAATGACGAAGAATATCCAAGGTCGTTGCCATTCCAGAGGAACCCCAGTTTAGTCAAGAAATAAAATAGCAAGCAATTGGAAATCAAATATTTTTGAATGTTTCTTAATCCAAGCTGAGGTTAAATAATGACATTTTTTCCTAAACACATATTACTCTTTCCATTTGATTTTAATGGAAAGAATGTAATCTTGCACACTCCAAAATATAGAATAAAGGTTTATTTTCCATTTAGTCAATGGGGTATTTTCAATGTGAGATACAAAACAGTTAATATATTTTTTATATTTGCATATCGCATGCAAAATATGATCAAACTTCTATGGATATAAAAAGAAACTATAAATCTATACTTGATTTATTACTTGCGGAGATAAAAAGCGGTAATTTTCCGTTTGATTCTTTGCTCCCCACAGAAGAAGAATTAGCTTTAAAGTATGGAGTGTCCCGGCCAACAATCACCAAGGTTTATAATACATTGCAGGATGAAAACTATATTGTCAAAAAAAAAGGTGTGGGAAGCCGCGTTATTTTCACGAATAAAAATCACCATACGTTTGGATTATTGTTACCGGGAGCAGGAGAATCTGAAATATTTTCGATAATAAATAATAGAATTCTGGAGCGTTCTCTACATGGCGAATTCGAGTGCCTTTGGGATGGTACAACAGCTGGAAACGCCGAAACTAGGAAAGAATTAATTGAAATATATACGGAGAATTATATTTCAAAAAAGGTAGATGGTGTATTTTTTGCTCCATTGGAAAGAATATCGAATGCAGATAATATTAATAAAAATATTTGCGATAAATTTACCCGTGCAGGTATACCACTGATACTTATTGACAGAGATATTGTGGAATTTCCAGCCAGAAGTATCCATGACCTTGTATCTCTTGATAATTTTAATGCTGGTTACGCGATGGCTGAACACCTCTTGGATTCAAACTGTACCGAAATCAATTTTTTATACAGGAAGAACTCTGCTTTTTCTATAACACTTCGTCGTCTTGGTGTGGCGGCGGCGGTACACAAACGAGGATTCGTATTTAATAATGATAATGTGTATTGTGGAGATCCTGAGGAAGTTGATTTTGTTCGGAAAATTAAATTCAAATCTGGACATGCTGGCATTATATGCGCAAATGACTCCACAGCAGCAATGTTGATGTCGACCATGGATTCTCTTGATATTAAAATTTCCAAAAATGTCCTAATATGTGGATTTGATGATATGAAATACGCAAATTATCTGAAATACCCTCTTACATCTTATAATCAGCCCTGTACAGATATTGCTGATGTTGCTGTTGAGATGATGTTCAGACGTATTAAAAATAAAGATATGAAGTCCAATCATTTAAGTCTGATTGGACAAATTATTCCGCGTAAATCTACCATTTTTGAGAAAAAATAATACTTAAAAGACAATGACAACCTGTGGAAATATTTTCAATTGTAATATATTTGTTACTAATATTTTTTACAGTGAAGTCATCTTGATTTTCCGTTTTGAGATTTTCCAAGAACAATTGCCAATAAAAGCTAAATAACTGAAGCCTATCCAACTGTGCATCTGTTCTTTCTATGGTATATCGCTCATTATATAGCGACTTATCGAATGTTTTCGAGCCACATTTTTATTTTTTTAAAAAAGTCTTTCGTGGAAATCTTCAATTTTGCTTACTTCCTCAATCTTAATACCAAACTTTTTCTTCGGAAGTTTATTGAGATTGGAAATGAAAATTTTCTCGTAACCCAATTTTTCGGCTTCAGTAATTCTTTGTTCTGCCTGAGCAACCGGACGGATTTCCCCGCTTAAGCCGATCTCTCCGGCAAAGCAGTAATGTTCAGAAATGGCTATATCTTCATTGGATGAAAGAACAGAAGCTATAACTGCAAGGTCTAAAGCCGGATCATCCGTTTTTATTCCTCCGGTAATATTAAGAAAAACGTCTTTGGCTCCAAGTTGGAACCCAGCTCTTTTTTCGAGAACTGCCAGAAGCATATTCAGCCTTTTGGAATCAAATCCGGTACAGCTTCTTTGAGGAGTCCCATAAACGGCTGTACTCACCAAAGCCTGAATTTCTAAAAGCATCGGTCTGTTACCTTCCAGAGTTACTGCGACTGAGTTTCCGGAAAGCTCTTCAAACTTTTTGGTGATAAGAATTTCTGAAGGATTTTTAATTTCCTTTAATCCCTGTGAGATCATTTCGTAGATTCCGATTTCAGAAGTAGATCCGAAACGGTTTTTATTGGCTCTCAATAATCTGAAAAGGTGATTTCTGTCTCCATCAAAGTTTAAAACCACATCTACCATGTGTTCCAGTACCTTGGGGCCGGCAATCTGACCGTCTTTGGTAATATGGCCTACCAAAAATACAGGAATACTGTTTTCTTTAGCATATTTAATGATCTCATTGGAGCATTCTCTGATTTGGGAAACGGTTCCGGGGGAACTTTCTATCAATTGGGACTGAAGTGTCTGAATAGAATCAATGATCATGAAATCCGGTTCCAGTTTTTTGGCTTCATGAAGAATTTTTTCCAGGGATGTTTCTGTAAAAAGGAAACAGTTCGGATTTTGAATATCTGTTAACCTGTCAGCTCTCATTTTAATCTGAGATGCACTTTCTTCCCCGGAAACATAGAAGATTTTTTTCTTCATTTTTAAGGCAAGCTGAAGCAGCAGGGTAGATTTCCCGATTCCGGGTTCGCCACCGATCAGGGTAACGGAGCCTAAGACAATTCCTCCTCCCAGAACGCGGTTTAGTTCTTCGGAAGGTGTTTTTATTCTTGGTTCTTCACTGGTTTCTACCTCAATGATATTGATGACATGTTGCTTGGTTTTTGAGAAAGGTACCGATTTGCTGTTGGGTTTTTCTACCACTTCTTCTACCAGAGTATTCCATTCTCCACAGTTTTTGCACTGTCCCATCCATTGGGAATATTGGGTTCCGCAGTTTTGACAGAAATATGCCGTTTTCAGTTTTGCCATACTGCGAAGTTATAAAAAAAGCTTTTTTTTCTGAGGCTTACAGAGATTTAAATATCAAAAACTCGTCTTATTCACTTATAGTATGTGTTTGCATACTTGGAATAGATTTTATTCTCTCGCAGATTTGGCAGATTGAGTAGCTAAGAAAGATCAGTGTAATCTGCAAAATCTGCGAGAGAAATTATCAGTTAAGAACATTTACTTTCCCGGAAGAAACTGTGAAAATTCCAAAATCATCAATCAGCATCTTCTCTTTTTGAATAGTATTGAATGCCATAACTCTGTCCAGCTCTTTCTGTGAACGTCTTCTCATGATCCAGTCTTTATTCTGATGATTATTCAGTACATAGGCAATCATTTTCAATTGTGGATGCCAGGGTTGTCCTGTGTACACAATGTGAGAGTCCTTTTCTGAGATGGAAACAATTCCCTGAATAGCTTTGCTTGCCATTTCATTATCTCCAAAAAGTTCAAGTATACCTGAGACAATGGTAATATTAGGTTCAATATTCAGTTTTTTATACGTCTCAGGATTAAAACAATCGAAATTAGTAAACCGGATCTGTTGGTAACCTTTTTCTTTAATCACCTTTTCACCGATTTCGATATTAGACTTTACAAACTCATTAATGACAATTTCAGCTTCAGGATATTTCTCTTTAATATCAAATAAATAATTTCCGGTACCTCCGGCAATATCAAGAATTTTAACAGCTCTTCCCTGTTGTTTAAGTACCTGAATATTTTGTTCTAAAAGCTGAAGCAAATGTTGTTTTCTGATACGGATTCCTTTCCAGCCAATGGCATTGAGATAATTCTTATCCATCATTTTTCCAAAACCTAATTTTCCTTTTGGCTGGTTCTGATAAACATAATCCAATGAAGCACCGGAATCAAATCCATACTTTAATCCGATGGCCATTCCATTGCTTATTTTCCCGATCTTTCCCAGGGAGAGTTTCTGAAGTTTAAAGTTCAGATTGTTTCCAACATTATTTTTCAGATCCTGCTCTTCTTTTACAGAAAATGGGTCAGGGGAAAGATGGGTCTGTTTTGGAACTCTGTTAAAACATTTTTCAGCAAAATCTACAATTTTATTGTATACTTTTTCTTTTCCGGAATCGAATAAAATGCCGTGGAAGAAATCGGGCAGTATCTCGTACTTTTTTAAATCTGTATCCAGTTTATCATGGAATATTTTTTGGTTTTTATTAAAAACCACATGATCTTTTTCTGCAGCTAAAATCAATGTTGGAGTATCTATTGCTTCAGCATCTTCTGTTAAACGTTTTCCAGCTTTGGCAAGATCAATAAGAAGTTCCGCATCAATGGATCTGGAGATCAATGGATCAGTATCGTAAGCTTTCTGTTGTTCAGGATCATGGGTCAGCATCTTCGATTTTACATAACTTTTGATGATTAACCCTTTTTTCAGCTTGGTACCCAATGTAATCATTTCATTAGCCAAAGGAACAATAAGATTAATCCTGAATGCCGGTGCCAAAAGAGCCATGCCTGCAATACCAGGAGCAAAATCATGAGCCCAGGCAGCAGCAACCACTCCTCCTATACTATTGGCAACTACAAAAATATCTGAGATCTTCACCTCATATTTTGTGTAAAGAAATTTTGAAAAAGCATTCAGATCGCGAACATAATCCATGAAAACGGATGAGGTTGTAGCAGGAGTATGGCCATGGCCACGGAGATCAAAAGCAAAAATATTATATTTCGAAAACTGTGGTGACTGAGCAATATCATTAAGCCTTTCAGAATGTTCATGACCTCGGTGGATCATGATGATGCTTTTCTGATGGGGCTGGTAATTCCATTCCCTGTAAAAAATCTCATTGTTATCAAAACTTATAAAATGTCCGCTGTTCATAGGTTAAAATTTTTTGAGAAAATCCTGCAGGTAAGAATGGATAATGATATGCTTATTGCTGGTTTTCATAATGGTTATTGCTCCCTCTAAGGGTAAAGATAAAATATTTTTGATTACCAGAATCCCGATTACAGAACTTCTGGTAAATCCCATTGTACAATGGATGAGTATTTTCCCATCTTCAGGAAGATGTCTGTGGGTTCTGCTGATTTCTGTGATGAGAGATTGTGTTCTTTCAAGATCAAATGTTCCTATATCTAAAATAGGACGGAAAAAATAATTAGCCTGCTCTTTTAGCAATAAGTTTTCCTCAATTTCAGGAGAAAGATCATACACAAAAGTATTTTTATCTGCCTTAAAATATTTTAAGGTTTCCTGATCCGGTTTTGATGAAATATAAATACGGGAAACAGGTTCAACAGGTGTTTTATTTTTTCGGAGAAGTCTCCAGAATATCCGGTACATTAAAAGATATGGAAAATAAAAGATCTTTTTGATCCAGGAAATGTTTCCGTTTCTATCTTTTAAGAAATAGGTATTGTCTTTTTGATAATGATAACCGATGCAAAAATTCATCAGAGCCGGCCATAGCAGGATTAGTCCTGGTTGTCCTGAAAACTGATTCAATAATAATGCAGTTAGAATAAACATCCAGGCCGATAAAAAATAAAAATTAGCGACATGAAAATTCCTGTATTGGAAATCTTTTTTTCGGTAAGGAAAGATGATAAAACTGATATGAGAAAGTATAGCACCCGTTATGATGTCAATACCATGATGCTGATAGGTAGTTAACGTTGAAAACCCTAATAAAATAAGCAAGAGTAGAAGAAAAGTCCTTCCTTTTTGTAATGTTCTGAAAACAGACCAGAAGATCAATGCATAAGAAATATGTAATGAAGGAGCCTGATTAAAAGGTGAATCAAATGTTTTTAAAAACTGAAAAGAATATCTCAAAATGAAATTTTCAATATCAGGTTTTTGTAAAGAAAACTTTAAAGGAAACAACAGAAAAGAGATCCCTGCAATAATTGTCACAAAGAGCATTCTTTGGGTCAAAACCTTAAGCTGTTCTTTATTAGTACAAAGGAAAAATACCAGATAGAAAAATAATCCACTGGTCATATACGGAATAATCGTCCATGGAATAAACGGAATATATTTTTCAAAGTCAAAAACAAACGATGGAACCTCCGGTAATGCTGAAATATGCCACGCCGTATAATTGTAAACCACAGTGAATACAACGGAACAAAGTAGCAGAGCATACAACTTCTGCTGTATTTTCAATCGTTTTTCATCCATTTTGCTTTTCTGAACATAATGATATTTAGTAATGAAGAAGGAAGCAGGGATAAAGATTTCATCATCCACTTCATTTTTGCTGGAAAAATAATTAATTTTTCTTTGTCTTCAATGGCTTTGGTAATAATAGAAACTGCTGTTTCCAAATTGGTGAGAAATGGTTTTTTGCTTAAATCATTTTGATTCAGCTTACGTAATTTTTCAGTATCCACATAGCCAGGTGCAATAGTGGTTACAGAAATTCCAAAAGGTTTCAGGGCACGGCGGTAAGCATCAGCAATCTGAATGACAGATCTTTTACTCTTAGTATATAAACTGGAATTTTCATAATTCATAATTCCGGAAACTGAGGCAATGACAGCAATATTTCCGCTTTTCTGCTTTTTCATAGCTTTTCTTGCAGCTTCAAAACAGTTCACCGTTCCTAAAATGTTAGTCTGCAGCATTTCCTCCGCTTCTTCATAGGAGATTTTTCCTGCCACATCTTCTGCATAGCTTCCGGCACAATTAATAAAGATATCAAGTTGATCTTTATCCACAAGGAAAGACTTTAATGTGGATAAAACAGAACTCATTTCACAAACGTCTGTCTGGAAAACCTGCAAGGTTTCGAAATGGCTATCGGTAATTTTTGCAGGATCTCTTCCACAAACTCCTACACAATATCCTTTTGAAAGATAATGCCGGGCCAGAGAATAGCCAATACCAGAAGTTCCGCCTGCAATAAAAACATTCATGAGTAAGTTGTGATTTTCAATTGTATGTAAAAATAAATTTTAAAAATGAAAAATAAGGATGTTTTGCTACGGATACATAATAATTTTATTTTCCCACTGCTGTTGCAGATTTATACGGATGACTCGTTTTGAAGTGGATGTCTTGATCTCGGAAAAAATCAGAAAATTTTTGATTCATATTTTGATATTGTGGATAACTTTTTTATATTATAAATTAGACTTATTTATGAAAAATCGTTTAACAGATGTAATTTATAACTTGTTGAATTTTTGATGAATATGGAGATGCGTTTTCTGCAATTCCATATTGTGGATAACTTTTTTAACCGCAGACTGTACAGATTTATGCAGGTGCTTGTGGATAATAAATCAGAAATTTTCAACCCTTTTATGTGTTTTTTATACGAAGACTTGTTACTTGAAAATAATCTGGGAGGTTAAAACTTTTGTGGTTAAAAAAATTATAATTTAGTCTTTGTTCCTTTCACGGTTTGATCAAAACCATACTGCCACTGCATTTCCATATCCTGTACAAATTGTGAATAAGTTTTTGGAAATGAAAAATCAAGTTCAAATTTTCTCCAGTTAATGCTTTTTTCCGGATAATGTCCTTTTAAAACTTCTTTTATGCTGGTAGTGTCAATCTGATAATCAACTTTAATCTGATTGGTTTCCAATAATCTTTCATTAGCATTGAAACCAAAAACCGAACGGATTAGTGCCTCTTCAATTGAGGTGTAAGGCTGCTTTTTTTCAGTAATGATTTCCTGGGAAAGATGTTTTGCCAGTTCAACGGGAATAAGATCAATAACTCCGCCCATAAAATAATTCTGTTTGAGAAGTACAGGACTCACATAAAACATATCAGAGATAGAAGCTCTTGTACTTTCAAGTAGCGAAGCGTCTGTTATAAGTTTAGAATCTTTTTCAACGGCGCTGTTTTTAAAACTGTTGAAAGTAACGGAAATATGCTCCGCGTTTATTTTTTTCGCTGTTTCAGAATCAGTGAAGATTACTTTTCTGAACAATTTTTTTTCATTTCTTGTCTGTTGGGACTCCTGTGGACTAAAAAGAAGTTCAGATCCAATAATAAGGGTTGGAATTTCTTTTGAAAACCTAGTACCTTTTAGTGAGGGAAAACATTCAGAAAGATCTTGAGGCATTTTCACAATATACCGATTGAAAACATCTTCAATGAATGGCGCTTTTCTTTTATCAAAGCATTTTTTTAATGAAAAAACACCTATCTCAGAGAGTTTTTTATGTTTGGTCAATGCTGTTTTTGATACAAACTGATAGTATTCTTCTGATTTCATATATTCCTTTCGGGAAAAATGATCGGGAAAAGCGTTGATAACAGTTGCTGCAAAAGATCCGCCGCAGGTTGCAATGAGAATATCCGGTTTCATCCCAAGTTCATCCAGGGCTGCAAAAATACCGAGGTAAATCATTAGCCTTGTTCCGCCTCCTGAGAAAATGACTGATCTTTTAAATTTTTCATCCATGATTTTAATTCTTTATCAAAAATGAAAGGATCCAGAAGAATAGGGGAGCATTAAAAATAAGACTGTCCATTCTGTCCAAAAGGCCTCCATGGCCGGGTAGGAGTGTGCCTGTATCTTTTACTTCTGTTTTTCTTTTTAAATAAGACATGAAAATATCTCCGCAAAACCCTGAAATTCCCAAGGCTATTCCAATAATACTATTGGTGAAGATACCGGTTTTCAGTAAAAAGAACCCTAAAATATTACTTAGGATCACCGTAAGAAAAATGCCTCCTATAAGCCCCTCTTGCGTTTTATTCGGACTGATTTTGGGTACGATTTTATGTTTGCCAAAGAATTTTCCCATCAGATACTGAAAAACATCATTGAGCTCTGTTACCACAACAATGAAAATAATGGAACTAAGCCCATTGGAACTGCATCTTATCCATAACAGATGTGGAAAAGCAAAAAGGCAGACCAGCAGAGCAATAAGAATTCCATACAATTGTTGTACAGAATCTCTTACAATTAAAAAATAAAGAAAGACAGTAGCTCCTAAGATAAAACTGTACAAAAAGTAATATTCAATATTAAAAAAGTATAACAGTAAAAACTGGGCAATTCCAATGAATATGGCAGGATTTACAGGATTTATAACTTTAAGCATTCTTGAAAATTCAAAAAAAGCCTGAAAGCTTATCCATGAAATAAAAATGGTCATGGCAAGAGGATGTGAAATTCCGAGGGCAAAAACTATAATGATATAAATCCAGGTCTTTACTCTTAAGGGAACGTCTGCGAATTTATTTTCTTCAGGCTTCATTCAGTGATTTCTTAAGTCGGGTATAGGTACTGATCAGTAGCAGAATGATAATGATTCCTATAATATAATTTGAAACCGCTGTGATGCTGATCCCAAAAAATACCAGTAGGCCATACAAACCTAAGATAAGTGCCCGGTCACTTTTTCCCATAGGGCCATCATAACGACGCTCTTTTCCTACAATTTTTCCTATCAGTCCAGCAAATTCATTAATCACACTTAAGGCAATGAAAATAACAATCAGGTATATACTTTCGGGCTGAAATTTTAATAAAGGAAAAAATATAATCACATCAGAAATAACGTCACCTACCTCATTTAAAACTTCTCCCAGTTTGCTGGTTTGGTTGAATCTCCTGGCCATCATTCCGTCTAAAGCATTTAAAGTCATTCTTAAAAGCAATCCGATCGGGAGACTCAGAAAAAGCCATTTTGAAGAGTTTGCATACCAAAACAGAACTCCAATTACGATTGATAAAAGAATTGAGCTGATTGTAATCTGATTGGCTGTAATTTTATTCTTATTTAAAAATAATAAAACAGGAGTAAGCAGCTGCTGGAATTTTGGTTTGAGTTTATATACCGAAATCATGGTGATTATTACTTTGTATCATTTGTCTTTATCAAATATAGAGAAAAATTTTAATCAGGATTTATAATTGTTTGAAGGGGGTTTCCGCATTTTAAAAATCTAAAAAATTGCTTTGTATCTCTTTTTCCCATAACTTTGCACAAACCTAATCTAATGAGTAAAAAGAATACAAAGTACATCTTTGTGACAGGAGGTGTAACTTCATCTTTGGGAAAAGGAATCGTGTCTGCTTCTTTGGGACTATTGCTAAAATCACGCGGTTTTAACGTAACGATCCAAAAACTTGATCCTTATATCAATATTGACCCGGGAACTTTGAATCCTTATGAACACGGAGAGTGTTATGTGACTGAAGATGGTGCGGAGACGGATCTGGATTTAGGTCACTACGAGCGTTACCTTGATGCTCCTACATCCCAAAACAACAACGTTACTACAGGAAAAATCTACCAGACTGTAATTGAAAAAGAAAGAAAAGGAGACTTTCTTGGAAAAACAGTTCAGGTAATTCCTCATATTACTAACGAAATTAAGCGTAGAATTAAAATCCTTTCTAAACAGAACTACGATATCATCATTACCGAAATCGGAGGAACTGTAGGGGATATTGAATCTTTACCATACATTGAAACTGTTCGTCAGCTGAAGTGGGAACTGGGAGAGAAAAATTCTATGGTGATCCACCTTACACTATTGCCTTACCTGGCTTCAAGTGGAGAATTAAAGACAAAACCATCTCAGCACTCCGTTCGTCAGTTGATGGAAAGCGGAATTATGGCTGATGTATTGGTTTGCAGAACAGAACATAAAATTCCAAAAGATCAGAGAGCAAAACTGGCTCAGTTCTGTAACGTTCCATTGGAAAACGTTATTGAATGTAAGGATATGGAAACTATTTATGAAGTTCCAATGTATCTTCAGAAACAAGATTTCGATGACGTAGTCTTGAAAGAACTGGATCTGAAAAGTGATAAAGATGCTGATCTTAAAGACTGGAAAACTTTTGTTAAAAAATTCCAGAACCCTAAGAGAACTGTTGAAATTGCATTGGTTGGAAAATATGTTTCCCTTCAGGATTCTTATATTTCTATTGCTGAAGCATTCAAACATGCAGGAGCTGACCTTGAAACTGAAGTAAAAGTAAGATGGGTATACAGTGGAGATATTACAGAAGAGAATATCAAAGAAACACTTAAAGGTGTTAATGGTATCCTTGTTGCTCCAGGTTTTGGAGACAGAGGGATTGAAGGAAAAGTTCTTACTGCAAAATATGCAAGAGAAAATAAAATTCCAATGTTGGGAATCTGTTTAGGAATGCAGATTATGACGGTTGAATTTGCAAGAAATGTTTTAGGACATACAAAAGCAAACTCTGTGGAATTTGATACGGCAACTCCGGATCCTGTAATTTCATTAATGGAGGAACAGAAAAATGTGATTGATAAAGGAGGGACGATGCGTCTTGGAGCGTGGAAATGTGCTTTGAAAAACGGATCTAAGCTATACGAAATCTATGGAAGTAAAAATATTTCTGAAAGACACCGTCACCGTTATGAATTCAACAGTGATTATCTTCAGGAATTTGAAAAGAACGGTTTCTTAGCTACAGGAACAAACCCGGAAACAGGATTGGTTGAAGCATTAGAATTACCAGGGCATCCATTCTATGTAGGTGTACAATATCACCCGGAATACAAGAGTACGGTAGCTACACCGCATCCTTTATTCAGAGCTTTTATTAAAGCTTGTGAAACTTCTAAGTAAGATATTTTAGTGTGGGAAGAACATAATATTCAACCCAACATCAACAAATAAGGTAATTTTTTACTATAAACGTCTATCGATAAACTCAGGTTGATTTTTCTCAGCCTGAGTTTATTATATACTAATGTATTATAGTATAGAGTTTTGATAAAAAAACAGTATTTTTGTCAGCTCAAATAACGTACTGGTGTACGTACATTTTAAGTTTAAAATTTTAATCTAAAATAAAATGCAACAAAACAACGGAATCGATAAGAAGCAGATGATTAGTTTCGCGGTTTTATGCCTGGTTCTCTTCGGTGCAATGTTCTATTTCCAGAACAAGCAGATGAAAGAAGAAGAGTTAAAAGCTCAGCAGCAGAAAACGGAACAGGTGAAAAATGTCGTAAAACAAACTCAGGCCACCAATATCAATCCAAATGTAACTCCTAATGCGATTCAGACAGCTAATTTGTCTAACAAAGAATTGAATGTCGAATTCTCAAGCTTAGGGGGGCAGGTTTCTAAAGTTCAGCTTTCAGAATACAAAGCATACAATAATAAAACGGATCAGGCTGACCTTCCGCTTTATCTTATCAATAAAAATAATTCAAACTACGGATTCCAGTTTAAAGATAAAACAGGGAAGGTAATCAATACTAAAGATTTAGTTTTCTCACCTACTGTTAACGGAAATGCTGTAACGATGACCGCTAACTATAATGGAGCTGTTATTCAGTTTATTTATACATTACTTCCAAAATATACACTTGATTTTAAAGTAAGAACTCAAGGTCTTGCAGCAGTTACTTCTGATAACAAAGCAGATTTTATCTGGGACTATAGTGTAAGAAACCTTGAAAAGGGTAGAGCTCAGGAACAATCTCACTCAGAATTCTCTTATGCTTTCAATAATTATAAAGATTATGATTATGATGGAAGAACCACAATGGAGGAGGAAAAAGAAACTCTTAACTGGATTGGAGTAAAACAGCAGTTCTTTACTTCTGTTATCGAAGCTAAGAATGGATTTACTCAAAGTAAGGGGAATCAGGAAAATGTAGAAGAAGGAGAATATCTGAAGAAATTAAACTATGAAGGCTTTGTTCAGATGACCGGAAGTGAGCTGAATCAGGATTTCACATGGTATTTTATGCCATTGGATTTACCATTATTAAAATCTTACGATAAAAACTTTGATGAAATTCTTCCGTTAGGTTGGTCTTTCATTGGAGCAATGAACCGTTATTTCTTCATGTGGTTATATGCAATTATTGCTGGATGGGGATTATCAGCAGGTTGGGTAATTTTTGCAATGACAATTATCGTAAAATTGATTCTATCACCCATTATGTACAAGCAGCATAAGCTGAGTGCTATGATGAAGGTGATTCGCCCGGAAATTGATGAAGCAAATGCTAAGTTCAAGGATGCGGACCCAATGAAGAAGCAGCAGGCTACGATGGAAATCTACAGAAAAGCTGGAGTAAATCAGATGGCAGGATGTTTACCGGCGTTGGTACAGATCCCTATCTTCTATGCCTTATTCCGTTTCTTCCCGAACTTTATTGATTTAAGAGGTCAAGGATTCTGGTTTGCAAAAGACTTAACGGCTTATGATGATTTGATTAAATTACCATTTAAAGTTCCGTTCCTTGGAGATCACTTAAGTATCTTCGCATTGGCTTGTACGATAGTTATCTTAATCTATACTGTAATGACCTCAGGAAACATGCAGCAGCCACAGCAGGAAGGAATGCCAAACATGAAAGTGTTAATGTATATCTTCCCGATTACATTCTTATTCTTCCTGAACACTTCAGCATCAGGTCTTTCATGGTATTACTTTGTATCGAATGCAATTAACATCCTAATCATCCTTGTTATTAAATATGTAATTCTGGATGAGAAGAAAATTCATGCTCAGATTCAGGCTAATAAAGAAAAGCCGAAAACGGAAGGTAAATTCCAGAAGAAGATGAGAGAAATGATGGAGCAAGCTCAACAGCAACAGCAAACTCAAGAAAAAAACAAAAAGAAATAATCGATAATCTATCATAATAAAAAAGAGAAGCAATTTGCTTCTCTTTTTTGTTTTATATAACATTAGTCATACTTTAATCTGAAAGACTGTCTGTGATGTTTTGTTGGGCCATGCTTAATTAATGCTTCCTGATGTCTTTTTGTAGCATATCCGAAATTGGTATTCCAGCCATATTCGGGATGTTCCTCGTGAAGATCAATCATTAATCTGTCTCTGTAGTTTTTAGCAAGGATAGAGGCTGCAGCAATGGCCAAAACTTTGGAATCACCTTTTATGATGCATTGATGGGGAATATAATTATAAGGATGGAATTTATTGCCATCTACCAAAATAAGTTCCGGTGTTATAGCCAGTTTGTCTAGTGCGCGATGCATTGCGTGGATGCTGGCATTGAGTATGTTATGTTCATCAATGAATGCTGGTGGAAGTTCTGCTATGGCATAGCTCTTTACATTATCTCTGATATAGCTGTCCAGATTCATTCTGGTTTTAAACGTTAGTTGCTTGGAATCGTTAATGAGACTTTGTTCAAAATTATCATCCAAAATAACAGCTGCGGCGACTACCGGCCCGCTTAAACACCCTCTTCCTACTTCATCACATCCTGCTTCAATGTAAATGTTTGACCAGCTTTTTATTAAGTCCATATTTTTTTCTACTGGTACAAAAATATAACTTTTTTTTAAGTTTTTTTTTTTCATATTTCTCCCAAATTAATAGTTGCTATGCATATCCTTGTTTTGTTGAAAATATCCCTTTTAATGGGTGTTTTCAATCTGTTTGTGTTATCGTTATTTTGGTGAATTATTTATAATTATATCCCACTATTTGTTGAATTTTATTATGTTATTTTTAATATTTTAACAAATTGTTTGGTAATTTTAAGAAACTTTCACATATTTGTAGCCAAATAAAAAAATAATACATTCATGAAGAAATTAACAACGAGTGTTCTGATTATTGCCCTCACTTCTTCTGTTATTAATGTAAGTGCCCAAAAAAAAGGTAACGATACATTAACTACTCAGAATATCGGGGAGATCGTAGTGACAGGAGCATTGGGGATTAAGAAAAAGCAAGATGCGATTACAGGAAGTACAGCACTTGTAAAAACTGAAGAGCTTACTAAAGCAGGTAACCCAAACGCTGTTCAGGCATTAACGGGTAAGGTGTCTGGTCTACAAATTAATTTACCTAATAACTCAGTAAATGGACAGGCTACAATTAACCTTAGAGGTCAAAGATCTTTGACGGGTGATAATGGTGCTTTAATTGTTATTGATGGAGCTCCATCCACTGCTGCTATTTTTCAGCAGTTACCTCCTGATGTAATTGAAAGTGTGAATGTTTATAAAGGGCAACAGGGATCTGCACTTTATGGAGAAAGAGGTGCCAACGGGGTAATTGTTGTTACAACAAGAAAGGGTACAAAATCAGATAAGCTTCAATTTACACTGACATCAAATATTGATGCTTCTTCTGTGTACAAGCTTCCTATTATTCAAAAGAAATATGGGCAAGGAGTTCCTGGGGCTTTATTTAGTCCTGGTCCAACAACTCTTCTTGGGGGAAGTGCTTGGATACCATACGAAAATACATCTTGGGGACCACTTTATTCAGACCCTACCATAGGAGGGAAAGATATGATTATTGGAACACCAGATGCAAATGGTCAGTTTGTTAGAGGAAAATATTCGCCTAGAGATAATCATTTCGCAGACTTCTTTAAAACAGGTATTTTATATCAGAATGGTTTATCCATGAACGTTGGAGGAAGCGATGCTTATGCATTCTTCTCAATCAACAGAACACAAAATGATTTTGTAGTTGATAAGGATAGGTTAACCAGAAATAATATTTTATTCAAAGCAGGTAAGAAACTTGGCAAGTTCAGAATTGATGGAACGTTCAATTTGATTGATCAACAAACGTCTGAAACTAACTCAAATCTTTATGCTACATTGCTTCAAACTCCGTCCAATGTTGATATAAGAGCGTTTTCAAAACCTGATCTTGAACATTATTTTACTACTTATGCAAATAACCCATATTGGACTATAGATAATGTAAGATATAATAATAAGAGTACAACCTTTAGCGGAATATTTAATGCTGAGTATACCTTCAATGATCATATCAGCTTATCTTATTTAGGAAATGTTTTGAGTATTTCCGGATTGGGAGAAAGTTATAATAATGGTTATAAATTTGGTAAAGTATTTGCGGATAGCGGAACAGACTACGATGGTCAATCTTTTCTTAGTTTTGCCCATACAAATATTGAATCTAACTATTTCAAAAGTGTAAGTAGAAGATTTAATTATTATGGAGATTTAATGTTGAACTTCAACTATAAACTTACAGATGATATAGCAATGAAGTTGAATATTGGTAATAACATAAGAGATGATTCTTTTACTGTTGCTACTGTAGGGGGGATAAATCTTCAGATTCCTGGATTTTATCACATTAATAATGTAGGAAACCCATCTTCGTTTTCTGATCTGCAGAATACACAAACTCGCCTAAGAAGTATTGCTGGTTTTGCCAATTTAGACCTTTCATACAAAGACTATTTGTTTTTAAATTCAACATTTAGAATTGAGAAGAGTTCAGTGTTAGCTACGCGCCCTACTTATACTGATGATTTAAATATTAAAGCCTATCCATATTACTCTGTAGGGGTTTCATTTGTACCAACAAAAGCGTTTGAATCGTTAAAAGGTGGTATTTTGAACTATGCTAAAATAACAGCTTCCTATACAAAAGTTGGAAGTACAGCAGCAATTAACCCTTATGCAACTGATGAGGTAACTGGGCTAATTCCATCCGGATTTCCAATGAATTTCTCATCATATTTAATTAATAGAAACCCAACTAATCCAAATATTAAACCGGAGTTTACTAACACAAAAGAAGCTTCATTGCAGTTAGGATTCTTTAATGATAGAATTACTTTGGAAGGGGCTGTATTTTCGTCTGGTGTTACTGATTTGATTACAAACTTTTCAAGTTCAAGTGCTTCAGGGATTTCAACTTTAAGAGATAACCTAGGAAACGCTACGAATAAAGGGTTTGAAGTGGATCTTGGGCTTACTCCAATAAGAACTCAAGATTTTGAATGGAATCTAAGAGCTTCTTATAGTACTTATACTTCTGAAGTTACAGACCTTAGAAATGGAGTGGATGAAATTCCTTTATTGGCTTATAATAATCCTAATGTTGGTGTGTATATCAAAAAAGGAGAAGAATATCCATTAATTAAGGGAACTAAGTATCAAAGAGATGATCAAGGTAGAATTGTTGTAGGGAGTAATGGGATGCCTCTAGCTACTTCCAATTTTGAAGTACTAGGGAAAGTAACTCCTGATTATATCTTAGGATTCAGTACTTCTTTCCGTTATAAAGGATTTAGACTTTCGGGAACAGCGGACTATAGAACTGGAAATAGTTTTGTAGCTTTTACAAAATCTACACTAGCTTTTACAGGAGCTTTAGAGCAATCTGCTGATTTTGATAGAAGTAAAGGGTATGTAGTGCCTAATTCGGTACAGAATGTTGGTACAGCTGCTAATCCAGTATATGTGGCAAATACTACTGCTGCATTAGGGGCAAATTATAATGGGGCTGTAACTTATTTTTCCGAAACAGGTAATTTTGATTCTGTTGGAGAGGAATTTGTGATTGACGGATCTGCTTTTAAAATTCGTGAAATTGCATTAAGTTATACATTACCTAAATCTGTTTTATCATCTACATTTGTTAATAGTCTTACATTTGGTGTTTATGCAAGAAATCCTTTTGCATGGTATGCTAAAAGTAACAGAAACTTTGCTGATCCTGAAACAGCTAGTAACAGTGGAACGATCAACCAAAGGCCAGGTCAGGCAACTGGGATTGGAGGTCCTAATGCGTACGGAATTGCATTTACAGGACAATATCCTTCAACTAGAACATTTGGAGTTAGTATGAGTGCATCATTTTAATTAAAAATCAAGAAATGAAAAAAATAAATAAAATCAAATTAATATTACCTTTAGCGGCATTAAGTTTAAGTGTCTTATCATGTAGTGATTATTTAGATATTAATGAAAGTCCAAATGCTGGACATATTGAAAGTGTAACACCAGCTTTGGTGCTTCCGGGTGCTATTAATGAGTTATTCATGACGGAAGGGAGTGAGCCTGGAGGATCACGTTTATCATCAATGATGACTTTAGGGAATGTAATGATGAATAGCTGGGCTACAGATGTTCATAATTTTGGAGGAATATTCGGTTCTGAGTATACACTAGGTTCTGTAAATAGTGGATTTTATTCTGGTATTTGGGGAAGAATTTATTTATATGCAGCTAACCTAAAGTTGGTAGAAGATTATCCTAACGCGGATCATTCTCAGGATAACTATGTTGCAATTGCTAAGGTTGTTAAAGCTTTTTATATGCAGTATATAGTCGATTTGTATGGAGATGCTCCTTATAAAGAAGCTTTTCTTCGTTCAGCAAATACGTCTCCTAAATATGATGACGATAAAGAGATTTACAAAGCTTTAATAGGAGAATTGGAAGCAGCAAATGCTTTAATTGATAATAATATGCCCAATAAAGCTGCTGCAGCTACGGATCCTATTTTTAAAGGGGATATGAATAAGTGGAAAGCTTTTTCAAATACAATTAAATTGAGAATGCTTCTGAGAATGTCTAATGTTACTGGCGAAATGGCAACATATAGAGATCAAAAATTAGCTACATTGGCAGGTGCAACATTTATTAAGGATACAAAAACTACAGATTTGCTTGATATTACAGATAATGTTCTTAATAATCCAGGCTATTCTAATGGAAATAATGATAAAATGAATCCGTTTATCAGTTCATATAGGGCTACATCTTCAGGTTCATCAGTTCAATTGTATAGTAACCTTACAGCTTCTGAGCATTTAGCTAATTGTTTGAATGGTAACCTTATGAATTCCACAGAGTCTTATTATACAAAATTTAACGGAATCGTTGATCCTAGAAGATTTAGAATGTTCTCATCTGTAACGTATAATGGAGTTGCACAAGTAAAAGGAATACGTCAAGGAGCAAATTCAGGACAGCCTGGAGCACCAACTGATAATAAAACTTTATCTAAATTAGGAACAGGTAATTTTGCGGGTTCTACTGCGGTAACTACTGTAGGCCAGCTTATTACAGCAGGTAATGCAAGAGGTGGAATGGTGATGTCTATTGCTGAAAGTGAATTATTACAAGCCGAGGCTGCTTTAAGATATCCTGCAATATTTTCAGGAGCGGAAGATCACTTTAATAATGCTATTGATGCTTCCCGTAAGTGGTTAGGTGCTGATAAAGTGGCTGTAGATGCATATAAAGTAGCTATTGCATCAGTTCCTGGTTTAGGATTAGGAGCTGGCACATTTAACCAAAAAATTGAAGCAATCATGACTCAAAAATGGTTAGTTCTAACTAACGTTAATGGTGCTGAGATGTTTATTGAATATAATAGAACGGGATATCCTATAACACCAATGGCAGTAACCAGTACAATGCCTAATAGACCATATAGGTTATTTTATCCTAGTTCGGAATATGCTACAAACTCACTGAATGTACCTAACTTAACAACTTCTCAGGTATTTACTAAGAATGCAGCAACTCCATTCTGGAATCAGAACTAATTCTATAAATTTTAATATATTTTTTGAAGGCTGCCCTTTTGGGTAGCCTTTTTTGATTCATTAGGGGAAATGATCTTCATAAAAATGTTTATTGGACTATGAAAAAAATACCGCTATATGGGTGTGGGTGTAAAATTTTATTTTTATAAAATTCTGTAAAATATCCCGATTTTAAAAAAATAAATCTGTTTTTTTTAAAAGGGTTTCATGTATGCTTTTGTTTTTTTAATTTATTTGTACTAAGTCTTTTTTTATTGTTTGCACGACGTTTTTAACAAAATTTTAAATAAAAAAAAAGATATGCATAACATTGTTTGTTTGTGGTAAGTATTAATTTTATTTTTTTTAAATTGGTTTATTGTATTGTAATACAGTGTTTTAAATGTTATTTTGTTGATTTTATATATAGAGAATATCAATGAATTATCTAATTGGTATATATGGAAAAATAGTAATTAATTTTTTTTTAATTTTCGTTAAAAAGAATGATTTTAACGTATTTTAATAATTTATTGTTTGTTAATTTTTTGAATATTTAAAATATTGTTATTTTTTTTGAATTTTCCTTTGTGCTTTTAAGAAAGTTTTACAAATTTGTACGGATATAAAATTAATTTGATATGAAGAAACTAACTACGAGTCTACTTGTTGTGGTTTTGTCTTCATCTGTTGCAGTTGTAAATGCACAGCAGAAGAAAAACGATACTGCTACACAGACTAAGGAAATTGAGGGTGTAGTGGTGACAGCACTCGGTATTAAGAGAGAAAAAAAAGCTCTTGGATACGCATCTCAAGAAATCAAAGGGGACCTTATTTCTGATGCAGGGCAGACGAATGCTGTAAGTGCATTATCAGGAAATGTTGCGGGGGTTCAGGTTACTGCTCCATCTTCTATGGGGGGGTCTACAAGAATTACAATGAGGGGGATCAGTTCTGTAACTGGTGAAAACCGTCCGTTAATTGTAGTTGACGGAGTTCCTCTGGATAACTCAAACGTTAACAATGAGGATACTCAAAGAGGAGCTGGAGGTAGAGATTATGGTGATGCTACATTTGATATCAACCCTGATGATATTGAAAGTGTAACAGTTTTAAAAGGAGGACCGGCCGCTGCCTTATACGGATATAGAGCTGGAAATGGTGCTATTATTTATACTACAAAATCAGCCAAGAAAGGAAGAACAGAAGTCCAGTTCAATACCGGTGTTGCTTTTGAATCTATCTACATAAGACCAAAATTACAAAACTTATATGGAGGTGGTTCAGAATTGGCTCTGCAAACTCAGAAAATTGATGGGGTAACTTACAATCTTCCTGAATTTGGAACAGATGAAAGCTGGGGGCCTAAATATGACCCGAATTTATACTATTTAGGCTGGGATTCTTTTGATCCTGAGTTTCCTGACCAATATATGAAGCTGAAACAATGGGTTGCTCCTAGAAAAGATGTTGATGACTTCTTTAGAGTTGGAACGACTTATACCAATAACATTTCTGTTGCTAAATCATTCGAAAATACGAATGTAAGATTATCTTATACCAATACAAAAATTAACGGTATTGTACCAAATTCAGAAATTAAGAAAGATAATTTCAGCTTAAATGTGAGCTCTAAATTATCTGACAACTTAAAAGCTGACGCACTCTTTAACTATGTTCATACTGCAGGTTTCAACAGACCTGAACAAGGGTATGGAGATAATTCGGTAGCACAGAAGTTTTATCAGTGGGGACAGAGACAGCTTGATTTTGCAGAACTTCAACGTTATAAATTACCATCAAATGGAATGCAAAGATCATGGAACAGAACATCATGGGATGATGGTACTCCTAATTTCTCTGACAACCCTTACTGGACTATCTATGAAAATACTTCAGATGATAACAGACATAGATTTTATGGAAATGCTGGGTTAACATATAATTTCTCTAAGAAAGTATATGTTTCCGGTAAAGTATATGGAGATACCTATTCACAAACCATCACTTCGAGAGTAGCTATTGGATCGGCTGCACAATCTCAGTATAACGTTAGAAAAAGTAATAACTCTGAATTCAACTATGAAGGAAGACTACATTATAATGATAATTTCGGAGATTTCAGTTTAAATACCTTTGCAGGATTTAACATTATGGACCGTAAGTGGGATATAATGGAAGGTAAATCTGTTGGGGGATTAATTATTCCTAATTTATATAACTTATCTAACAGTAGAGAAGTTCCAAAAGCAAGCAATGCATCTTATCACTTGGGGGTACGCAGTTTATTTGCGTCAGTTTCTTTGGGGTATAAAGATTTCTTATTCTTAGAGGCTACAGGTAGAAATGACTGGTTCTCCATGCTAAATGAAGATCAGTTTTATCCTTCCGTAACAGGTAGCTTTGTGTTCTCCAAAGTTCTTAAAGCAGACTGGATCTCTTTTGGAAAGGTGAGAGCAGGATGGTCAAGAATTGCAGGAGGTTCTGATCCTTTTATCAGAGGAACTTTTGCAACTATAGGGAATTCATTCTGGGGAAGCCCTACTTATTCTATGCCTGTTATTAAAGGAGAGCCAAACCTTAAACCTGAGGTTAAGACTACTAAGGAAATTGGTTTAGAAATGAACTTCTTTAAAAATAGAATTGGATTTGATGTCACTTATTATGATGTGAAAAGTACTGACCTGATCCTTCCGTTACCAATTGATCCTGCAACCGGATTTGGAAACAGAAGAATCAATGCCGGAGAGATGACCAACAAAGGTATCGAAGCGATGGTAAATATTACTCCTATAAGAACTGATGACTTCTCTTGGGATTTTACATGGAACTTTACGAGAAACAGAAACAAGCTTGTAGAATTACAGGGAACTCTTGAAAATTATATCCTGACTAATGCTCCGTTCAGAGTACAGTTAGCTGCTCAGGTTGGATATTCATATGGTACAATCCTGGGAACTGATTTTGTATATGATGCCAATGGAAATAAGGTAGTAGATGAAAATGGTCGTTATAAAGCGTCACCAATTAAATCTTTAGGTTCAGTACTTCCAGATTATAACATGGGATTCAGAAACTCATTCAAATATAAAAGTTTTGGATTATCATTCCTGATTGATGTTCAACAGGGTGGTAAATACTTCTCAACAACTCACATGTGGGGAATGAATAATGGTATGCTTGAAGAAACAGCTCTTGGAGGAAACAGAGAAGCTGGAGTGATTCTTCCGGGTGTTAAAGAAAATGGTGCTCCTAACGATATTCTGCTGGATGCTCCAACTTGGGGTAAATCATATTATAACACCGTTGATGCACAGAATGTTTTTGATGCAAGTTACATTAAGCTAAGAGATATTACTTTATCTTATGATTTACCAAAATCATTTATAGGTAATTCTATTCAAGGTATCAGAGTATCTGCATTTGCAAGAAACCTTTTTGCTTGGAATCTTGCCTTCAAGGGAGTTGATCCGGAAAATACTTCTTATGGATCAGGTAATATTCAAGGGTTAGAAGGTGGTTCTTTACCATCTACAAGGATGTACGGAGTTAATGTGAATTTTAAATTTTAAATTACAATGAAAAAAATATTTTCAATAATAGCAGTAGCAGGTTTATCTTTAGCGCTTAACAGCTGTTCAGATAAACTAGATGAAATTGATGTCAATCCGAATTCTACAGAGAATCCTCTGCCGACCGGGTTATTCAATAATGGGAACAAAGAATATATGGACTATACAAGAGATGGTTGGGTATCAGGAAGAATGATGTTACCATTTGTTCAGTATTCTGCTCAAAGAATATATACTGAAGAGGACAGATATCAGTACAGACTTACTACAGGAACTCAATTATGGGCTAGAAGCTACTACGTAGCACAGGATTATAAGAAAATTATCGATTATAATACCGACCCGGCTACTAAAGTTAAGATGCTTGCGTATGGAACTAATGAAAACCAGATCGCAGCGGCAAGAATTATGTTATCTTATGTGTTCGCTAACTTAGCAGATGCTTTTGGAGATATTCCTTATTGGTCTTATGGTAATAAAGATGCTGATTTCCAAGCATTAAATGTTGATGCGACATTACAGCCTAAATTTGCTACACAGCAAAAAGTATATACAGATGTCTTAAAAGAGCTTAAGGAAGCTTCAGAAATGCTTGATCTTTCTACAACAACCGTTTTCTCTGAAGGTGATCAATTGTTTAAAAGTCCTGCTAAGCTTAAGAAATTTGCAAACTCATTAAGATTGAGAATTGCAACCCGAGTAAAAGGAGTTGTTCCGGGAGCAGAGGCACATATTGCAGATGCTATCGCTTCAGGAGTAATGACCTCTAATGAGGATACTGTGGGCTTAACTTATGAAAGCAACCTGGTTAATCCATCACCATTCTTTTCAACTTACATTGACAGATCTGATTTTGCTGTTTCAAAACCTTTTGTTCAGTTGCTTAAAGGAGAATCTGGAGTTTTTGGGGTAGATCCTAGAATTTTTAAATATGCAGCTCCAATAACTGTGTCCGCAAGTGATATCAGAGCAGGTACAATGACTGAAGCTACAGATATTAGCCAAATCCAGGGAATGCCTTATGGTGTGCCATCTACATTGACATCAAGTCAGGCGGGTACAACAAGTTACTTTGGTAAAAATATTCTAAAACCTGGCGCTACCGAAATATTCATGGAATATGCAGAAGTAGAGTTTTTATTATCAGAAGCGAATGGCTGGGCACAAGATCATTACGAAAAAGGAGTGAGAGCTTCTATGCAAAGATGGGGAATTGATGCTGCTAAAATCAACACATTTGTAAGTGCACTTCCTGCAGCTAGTAAGGCTAATGTAATGACGCAAAAGTATATTGCATTATTCATGCAGTCTAATGAAGCCTGGTCAGAATATAGAAGAACCGGATACCCGAATACATTGTTAAAGCCTGGGCAAACAGCTAATCTTAATAAGCCATCTGCAACAGGGCAAACCACTTATACCTTTACCTCGCTTATTGCTGGTTTAACAGATGTACCAACCAGAATTTTCTATCCAACTACCGTGCAGACATTAAATTCAGCGAATTATCAAGCTGCTTCTGCTTCTATTGGAGGAGATAAAATGGATACCAAATTAATTTGGGATAAAAATTAATACACTTAACAACATTCATATTATACCGCCTTCGGGCGGTTTTTTTATTTCATCTATGTATATAAAAAAAGAGGTCTTTAAGACCTCTTTTTTATCCACCACAATTTACAAATTTCGGTACGCAGGCTCCCCATTCCTGGCATTGCTTGTAGCCATCAGGGCATCTTCCCCATGGTTCGCAGCAAGGAGCATTTCCGGCAGTAATTTTTTTAAGATCTGTTTTTGTGAATTTTTTTAGATTTTTCATAATAAAATTTTGTTTAATTAGTAATAATAAATATATGAAAAATATAGACAAGGCTTTGATTTTCAGTGTAATTATTCAGAAATATATCAAATAATTGAATGTCTTCACTTGCATTATAGACTTGTCTTTTTTATTTCACTAAATTTGTACTTTAAATTTTGAGATGAATATTAAAGATATTATAGAACAAAAACTTTCAGAGGTCATTTTAAATGTATATCAGTTAAAAGACATCAATCTGGAAATTCAGGAAAATAAAACGGAATTTGAAGGTGACTTTACCATCGTTACCTTTCCGTTGGTAAAACAATTGAAGAAGAATCCTGAAAGTATTGGAGTTGAATTAGGAGAAGCTTTAACGGAGCAGACAGATCTTTTTGAAAGCTTTAATGTTGTTAAAGGATTCCTTAATGTTAAAGTTAAAAACCAACTGTTTGTAGATAACTTCAGATCTGTTCATAATGGTTTTTCAACAATAGATAAGAAAAATGCTACTGTAATGGTAGAATATTCTTCACCTAATACCAACAAACCTCTGCACTTAGGGCATATCAGAAATAACCTGTTAGGGTTCTCTGTAGCTCAGATTCTTAAAGAGGCTGGTTACGATGTGATCAAAACCCAGATCATCAATGACAGAGGAATTCATATCTGTAAATCAATGTTGGCTTGGGAGAAATTCGGGAACGGAGAAACTCCTGAAGCAACGAATACCAAAGGAGATAAATTTGTTGGAAACTACTATGTAGAATTTGACAAAAACTATAAGAAAGAAATTTCTGAACTTGTAGGCCAGGGAATAGGAGAAGAACAGGCTAAAAAAGATGCTCCTATCATAAAAGAAGCTCAAAAGATGCTTCTGGATTGGGAAAATGGCGATGAAACGGTAAGAAATCTTTGGGCAGAAATGAATTCTTGGGTGTACAAAGGCTTCAATGATACTTATAAAAGATTAGGCGTTGACTTTGATCAGGTTCAGTATGAAAGCAATACCTATATTTTAGGAAAAGATCTTATCCAGGCTGGATTAGATAAAGGAGTCCTATATCAAAAAGAAGATGGTTCAGTTTGGTGTGACCTTACAGATGAAGGATTAGACCAAAAGCTATTACTACGTTCTGATGGTACTTCAGTTTATATGACCCAGGATTTAGGAACGGCTGTAGAACGTTTTAAACAAAACGATATTCAGAAACTTATCTATACGGTAGGTAATGAACAGGATTACCACTTCCAGGTTTTATTTAAAATTCTTAAGAAATTAGGATACGAATGGGCAGATCAGTTATTCCACCTTTCTTACGGAATGGTTGAATTACCGGAAGGTAAAATGAAATCCCGTGAAGGAACTGTTGTAGATGCTGATGACTTAATGCAGGAAATGTATGAAACAGCAAAATCTAAAGCACAGGAACTAGGGAAGTTGGAAAATCTTTCTGATGAGGATAAAGAAACATCGTATGAAACAGTTGGTCTTGGAGCACTGAAGTATTTCATGCTGAAAGTGGATCCTAAGAAGAAAATGCTCTTCAATCCTGCTGAAAGTATAGACTTTAATGGAAATACAGGGCCGTTTATTCAATATACTTACGCTCGTATTCAGTCATTGTTATCGAAGGCAGAGTTTGCCTATAGAGAAACTGCTGATGTGGTATTGAATCAGTTTGAGAAAGAGCTGATAATGCAATTGGCCAACTTTAAAACAGTAGTGGCTAAATCAGCAGAAACATTAAGTCCTGCTTTAGTAGCAAACTATGTATATGATCTTGTAAAATCTTATAACTCATTTTACCAGAATAATCCGATCCTGAATCAGGATGATGAAAATATGAAACAGTTCCGTCTGAATCTATCAGACCTTACAGCAAAAACGATCAAAAAATCGTTGGAATTGCTGGGAATCGGAACAGTAAACAGAATGTAAAAAGTAAGCCTCCTGAACTTCAGGAGGCTTTTTTTATACTAATAATCTGTAAATTCTAATTTAGAAGCTGCTTGAAATAATGAGATAGACGGAATTTTAAGAATACGAACTGCATTACCAAATACCGTCATTCACTTTTCTCCTCATGCATCTGTTTCAGACTATCTGCATATAGCTTCGCGGCACTCCATCGGGCATGTTTTGACAATATTACTTTATAGCCCTTTTTGTAGGTGTATACTTTAGTGAATTTAGCCCCAAAAAATATGAGCATACAGGAATAGTTAATCCACATCATAATAAGGATTACCGTTCCGGCAGCTCCAAATGCTGAAGTAGGTTTAACTTGGTTGAAATAAAGACTCAGTAAAAATTTTCCCAGGGTAAATAAGGCCGTTGTTAAAAAAGCACCTCTCCAAACAGATTTCCAGGTGATCTGCACATCCGGGAGCACTTTAAACATTAAGGCAAATAAAAGCATGACAAGCCCAAACCCGATTGAAAAATTAACAACCTCAACAAGAAGATAGGTTTCGAATCCAAAATACTGGGTGATGATTGTATTGAAAAGACTGATTAATGAAGATAGAACCATTGTAATCATAAGCAGGAAGCCAAGAATAAGAATCATTCCCAAAGAGTTGGCTCTATCCAGTAGAAACTTAAGCAGAGCTTTTTTAGGGGCAGATTCTACATCCCAAAGTGAATTAAATGTATGCTGAAGCTGAAAGAATAGGGTAGTGGAACCAAAAACCAATGCTCCTACTCCTATGGCTTTCATAAAGATATTCTTTTTGTCAATTAGAGCTCCGGCGAGCATTCCTTCTATGCTCTTGGCTACATCAGGACCCATAATTCCACTGATTTGAGTACTGATCTGTCCACGGATGGCTTCTTCACCAAAGAAATTTCCCAGCACCCAGATGATAATGATTAATAATCCCGGGATGGAAAATATGGCATAATAAGCCAGACTCGCTGAATCTTTGGACGCAGAAGAACTGTTCCATTCAGTAAAGGTTTCTTTTAAAACTTCCCAGAAAAATTTAATATTATTGATCATACTAAAAAGGATATCCGATGGCAATATTTAATACAAGATTGTCTTTCCTCCAGCTTGGATCTCCAAAATTGATTTTGTCGAAGGCCCATCTGTCTCCCTTTTCATAATAAGGTACTCTCAATGGCATGGCTAAATCCAGCCTTAACACTAATATAGAGAAATCAAGTCTTAGACCAACTCCGGCTCCTACAGCAATTTCATTCAGAAAATCTTTTGAAAACTTAGCTCCCGGTCTTAAAGGATCACTATTCAGTAACCAGATATTTCCAGCGTCTACAAAGACTGCCGCATTTAAAAATTTATATAAATTAGCGCGGTATTCTGCATTTAATTCCAGCTTAATATCACCGGATTGGTCGAAATAAGTTCCTGGCTTTATCGTTCTTGGGTCAAAGCTTCCAGGTCCTAATGTTCTCGCACGGAAGGCTCTGATGCTGTTACTACCTCCCGAGAAAAACTGCTTGGAGAAAGGAACAAATTCTGAGTTTCCATATGGATAAGCAATTCCTGCAATAAGCCTTGTAGCCAATGAGGATTTCTCAGTGAATTTATGGTAAAACCTGAAATCATTTTCAATTTTAGCATATTGGCTGAAAGGAATTCCGAAGATCTTTTTTTCCTTATCTTCTTTTACGTTAGCTCCGGTAACCAGGCCTGTGATATTTCCTGCCAGATCAAGAGTTCCTTTATAATAAAAGGTATTCTTTTTTGGCAGCATGGTATTGGTATAAGTATAAGAATAGGTAGGACCAAAGATAAGCTGCTTCGCAACAATACGCTTCATTGCTGGATTATCAGCAGAGTTGGCTTCATATTCTGCAGTAACCTTTTGTGGAGAAACAAGGGTGATATCAATCACTTTCAGGTCATGTTCCTTTCTGGCATTTTCCTTCCATAAATATCCGAATGAAGCAGTGAAATTATTAAGTGTGTAAAATTTTGTCCTGTTCTGGAATTCATATCCCAATGTAATATTCGTTCTCGGAACAAATTCACTGGAAGAATGAAAGCGGAAAGGAGCTACAATTCTCGGAATGGAAAGCTGAACATTGGTTCCTGCACGGAAAATATTATTCGCATTCTGAGCACCTCCCATCTGGAAGTCAAAAGCACCAAAAATGGCTGCTTTAAATTGTTCCGCTCCCCTGAAGAAATTTCTATGGGTCCAGTTCAGATTAAGTTCACTCCCTGCATAGTTGGCAGAATTGGTTCTTCCCAGTGCTTCAAGCCTTAAAGATTGAATCTGTCTCGGAGTCAATAAATAATATGCATCAAACTTATGACTCAAAGAATCCGAAGTTACAAATTCATTTTTCACAAATTTGAATACTCCTAAACTGATTAGTCGGTTCAGGGTAAGATTGTGATTGGAGCGGTTGTAAAGATCCCCTTTTTTAAAATATAAAGCTCTGTCGAAAATCTTTGGCTTGAATTTATGCTGCGGATCAATCACATAAATATCATCAAATGCATACTTGCTCAGAGAATCACTGTTCATCGGAACGCTGTATTTTCCTGCTTTTACATCCTGAATATTATAGTTAGGGAATACAATTACCTTATCAATACTGAATTGTTGGGTAGACAGAGCTGGAGTGTTCTCTTTCAGTTTTACATTCAGCTCAACTTTATGATTTTTGTTGACTGTACTGTCTGCCTGTACAATGATATTATCCGGATGGAAATAATAAAACCCTCTTTCCTTTAAATTATTATCAATTCTTTCCCTTTCTGCTTTAATAACATCCAGATCAAATGGTCTTCCGTTTTTAAGAAGCGTCTTTCCGGCAACATTCTGAATTTCCTGATTAACAAGAGTAGAATCTTTCTGAAACTTCACCCCATCAACCAAATACCTGGCGCCGGGCTTTAAGGTATAAATTACTTTCGCCTTTTTATTTTTTGAAACCGTATCATACGTTGCTTTTGCATTGAAATATCCTTTGTTTTCAGAATAATTTTCAATGATGTCTTTATTGAATTCTCGGTCTACATCCCCTAATAATACAGGCTTTCCCCCCATTTTATATTTAAGCCAGTAATTGAAGCCTTTATCTTTTTTAGGTTCTTTGGCGATATTGTAGAAATAGAGCTTAGGGCGCATTCCTAAAAATGTAGAATTCGGTTTAGGAGTAAGATTGGCTTCCAATGCAGCCTGAAGGTCCTTTTTTTCTTTTTTGGAAATAGTGTCATTCTCAATCTTTACTTCAGCACCTGTATAAAGCATCTGGTTTTCTTTCAAAAACCTGGTGTTACTACAGGAAACTACAGTCGAAGCAATTCCGGAAACCAACAGATATTTACAATATGTATGAAATGTATTATTCATTATTTAAATTCTACCACTTGATTGTTTTGATTCTTTTTAGGCTTTTTCTCTTTAGATTTCTGGAAAATCTCGCGGAACTTGTCATAATCCAGAGTGATGATAAATCCAACTCCGGTTTCTATGATTTGCCCCTGAAGAGCTACCTGATATTCATCCTTACGATAAGCCCGCAACATATACCTTCCATCTTTGGAAAGGCTGTAATCTACAGAAACATTTCCTGCAATATTCGTCATGTTTTCATTCTGACGGGCTTGCCCTTCCAATCCGAAGTTACTTCCTACCGTTACTTTCAGCCTGTCATTCAGTAATTTTTTGCTGATATCCACATTGAGATCAGTTCTGGTATTTTTCTGTCCGGTGGAATAATCTTCCGAAGAATCCAACCCAAAGTTAAGATCTACTCCTTTGATCAGTCCGGATGCCAGATTGTTTAACTGTTGAGAAAGAATTTTACTTACACTCTGTCTTGCCATTGTTTCAGCAGACATTCCTGCACCGCTTTCAAACGGATTTTCCCCGATAAAACGGTTCAGAAGCAATAGTGCAAACACCTGTTTATTCAATTCAGATTCCTGAGTTCTAAGCTGAGCCAGTTTCTGGTCAATAACATCCTTAACATTAGAGGATACCGCATTGTTTTTCTCTTCTGTGGTAATATCGAAAGTCAGTTGTGGTTTAAGCAATTCACCTTTCATTTTTAACAGTGTATTGAAAGGTATTCTCTGCTTATACTGATTCATGGTGGCAGCACTTTCATTACCAATCTGCTGTTCTACGAGATCAATGGGAGCAGCTTCAGTTTTATATACTGCTGTAATATCCATAATAGCGGTTGTAGGTTCTCCTGTCCAGGTGATAGTACTTCCTTTCTGGATATCAAATTTACGCTTCAGGAAACTCACCGAAAGATCATAGCTTCCTTTGTTCACTTCATAAACTCCTACCAATGTAGTTTTTCCTGAAGGATCAATACCCCCCGTTAATTCAGCTTCTCCCTGAAGCTGTACAAAATCCCCGTTGGCTTTATCTATGACAATAGATAGTTTAGCTTCTTTGCTTACTTCAATATTAACGCTGACATCCATTCCTTTGATGCGGCTTTGAGCATCCAGCGAATCTGTCTTGATTGTTTTATTTAAAACTACCTGATCCTGATCCACAAATTCTACAATGCCATCTCTTTCCTGTAAAGAAGGATTAGATTGAGGAAGAACAAACGTGAAATCTGTATTATCTGCAACACTCAGTCTTCCATCTACTTTTGGTAAATCCAGATTTCCTCGGATACGGAGACCGGCATCAATCGCAAGAATACCATACATCATGGCATCGTTTGATTTCTGTGAGTTAACCACTTTGAAATCCTTGGCGTTTACATTAAGATTGAATGCAAAATCTCTATAGGTTTGAGTAAGAACTTGCCCATCTACAATCAGAGCATTCCCGTCCTTATCTTTGATTTTAAATTTATTAAATTCTATACCACGGTTGGTAAAATCAATTTCATCATTCAGTTTTCTGAAATCACTTCCTGTTTTTGCAATTTCCAGTCCTGCATCATTGAATTTTACTTTTCCGAGAATATTCGGCTGATCTGTTGTTCCGGTAATTTTCAGGTTCCCGGAAAGGTAGCCTTCCGTATTGGTAATTGCATTCATAGAGAACCCTTGAATACTCTTCATCTGAAGTTGGTTGATGGCCATATTCAGGTCAAAAGAACTTGAAGCAGTATTGTAATCTCCAAGAATTCTTACATCATTATTGTTTCCGGAAAGGGCAATGTCAGCATTTAAAAGTTTCGGTGAAGAATTATTTACTTTTACTGCCAGGTTTCCGACAGGACTTCCATAGACAATAAGATTGGAAACATTTAGATCAGAGGTGAAAGTCATATCTTTCATTATATCTCTAAGCTGGGCTGTTCCGTTAATTGTTCCTCTGGCCAGAACCGTATCTTTTTTAATCAATTCTGTTACAGTTTCGATTTTAAAATCTTTTAAGGCTATGTTCAAAGGGCTACTTGGGATTTCACTTTCCGACTGAATGGAAATCTCGCTTCCACCATTACTTAATCTGAAATTATCCGCTAAAATTCCTTTTTTGCTGATCTGAATTTTATTGTTCTCAGCCACGTTCCAATCCGCATAATTTAGTTTTAAACCATTTGGATTCAGGGAAACCTCTGTAATGTCATTCAATGATTTTGCATTTCCGGCAATCAGGAATTGAGTGGCGTCTTTATCATCTTTTGTGGTGATATTGTAGTTGATCGTATTGTCAGCAACATCCCCATCAATATTGATTTTTTTCAATGAAAAGCTCGAACTTTTTAAAGCGGCAACATTCAGGCTGTATTGTAATGCCTGATTTTCATTAGTGACTTTTAATGTTCCTTTTTCAATCGTATTTTCACCATACAGCAATTGAGGAATCTGGCCATCAATTTCAATTTTTTGAGAATCGGCATCATAGTTTCCTGCCAAATTAATAGTTTCAAAACTTTTCAGATCCGGAACAAATTTTCTGATCAGATCATCATTCTTAATCTTTGCAGTAAAGTTGAAATGCTGGCCTGGATCAATTTTTTGAGACTTATCCGGTTTCTGGAACTGATAATACTGATTAATAGTTTGGGTTAAGGCACCGAAAATCTGTGTAAGTTTGTATTTTCCTTTCAGTTCAACATCTGCAATCTGAGAATTGAAAATAATCTGTGTAGAATCTTTAGTAGATAAAGTTTTCAGATTCACTTCCTGTACCGGATACACTTCTTTGGTATCAGAAAAAGCGAAATCTTTAAGGTTTAAATAACCGTTCAGATTATTCGGATCAAGGCTGGTAAAATCACCATCTATTTTTCCGGCAAGAATCATTGGTTTTTCATAGAAACCAAGTTTGTTGACATCCAGTTTGATAACCTCACCATTGACCTTAACGGTTGGATTTTTTTCATCATAGACTCCTGAAGCGGTTAGCAATAAGCTGGCGTTAGGATCTTTTGAATTTAAAACAACATGGTAAGCCCCTTTATTGATCTTACCGGTTAAGTCCATGTTCTGATAGCGGTAGCCTTTGTAAGTGGCAGAAGCAAGATGTCCTTTTACATTGGCATTGGCATTTTTGAAATCAAAACTCTCTCCTTTAGCAGAAATTTGAGCTGTGACAGGACCAATATCTTTATTCTGGATGATCTTTCCAACCTGTATTCCCTGAAGATTGGCTTTCACATCATATAATTCATGATTTTTTCTACGCATATCCACATTGGCAACAATGGCTGCATTTCCAAGGGTAGAGTAGAGGTTGAGGTCTGTATTGACCATTTTTGTCGTTCCTTTTGCACTTCCTTTAACACTGAAGTTGGAAGGAAGGGATATATTCGATGGAATGGTATTCTTTGGAACTAAATTGAAAATCGTTTGAGCATTAGAAGAAAATTCTCCGATTCTCAGATCGTAATACAACTGATCGGGATTCATTGCATTTTTAACTCTTCCGGATGCATTCACTCTCAATTGATCCAACCCAGTAACTTTTAGATCCTGGATGAAAAGATCATTTACACTTCCTTTTACATTCGCGTTGACATTCAGAACAGCGTTTGGATATTTATTAAAAGGAACTGTATTTTTTAAAGTAGGAACAAGGTTTAAAATATCAGAAAACCCGATTTTTGAATCTTTGATATTGGCGGAAATTTTCACAGCCCCTAAATTTGAAGACAGTTCGTCAATGGAATTATAATTTAAAATAACCTCATCACGCAACACTGTTTTTGGAGTTTGCAGGTATAAACTCTTCAGATAAGCTTCTTTTTCAGCATAGACAAAATCTGTATTGAATTTCTGGATATCCAAGCCTCTTGCTTCCTGAATTTCTGCGGAATTAACCGTTCCTGCAAAAGTATTGTTCTCCATTTTGAAACTTCTCACCTCAACATTCATTTTAGAGAAATTCAGGTGATTGAAATCTATACCTTGTTTGGTTGGAGCAATGGCGGTGTTGTTATAGGCAACTTTTACATCATTTAAAACCAGCTTTCCTAACAGAAGATTCATCGCTTTATCCTTTTCGGAAGCTTTTGAAACTTCAGGTTCTTTTTTATTTTTCGGATTGGCATTTTGAGCCGGAAGATAAAGGTTGGCATTGATATCAGCTCCGGAAAGGAATACATTACCAATGTTGAAAGCATTATTCTCAAGATCAAGTTTATTGACCTTCGTACTTAGTTCTTTAAATAGAACTTTAGCGTATGTCTTGGTATTTTCATCACCATAGTCAATATTGAAGTGAGTAAGTTTGATTCCTCTTAAGCCAATATTCATCGGCTTTTTCTCATTAAGGGAGTCTACTTTTTTCTCCACCTTTTTAGAAACTTCTTCTACAATACCTTGCTTGAGTTTTAATTTTAATCCATCAAGATTAATATCATTGACCGCGTAGGCATTTTTATTGAGATCGAATTTCTTTACTCTGGTATCAAAAGATTTAAAATAAAGATTAATGTCATTCTTCGATTGTTGATCATTGAAGGTAACCCCAACATCTTTTAAATTGATTTTATCAAGAGAAATAATGAAGGGTTTGGAAGAGCTTTCTTCTTTATCAGTGGTTGCAAAAGCATCTATGATATAATCAAAATTGAATTTGCCATCCGGTTTTCTTACAACATTGGCGCGGGCTCCTTCCATATCTACAGAGGTAATGTCCGCTGTAGAGTTGATAAGCTTCAGCATCTGTAAGCCTACATCAAGTTTTTTTACAGCTAATAGAGTATCTACATCCTGCCCTTTGAGATAGAGATTTTCCATGACAAGACTGTTGGGAAATCCAATATAGACTCTTTCCAGGCTTACTTTGGTTTTAATTTTTTTCTCCAGGTAAACAATCAATCTGTCTTTGATGAAGTTTTGAACGGCTGGAAGTCTTAAGCTTAGGATCAACAGGGTAAGCAAAACCAATATTGAAATAAAGGTTATTGCAGTACGCCTTAGTAGTTTGGTAGTGTTGATTTTCAGTTTCAAAAGTGAGAAGGTTTCTAACAAAGATAATAATACTATTTTATTCAGTCTTTGTTGTGGTATCCCTTATGAATGCAAAAATCCTGCCTTGGCTGCCTTATTATGGAATTTTTAGTTGTGTAGTTGTCAAGTGAATAGTTGAGTAAGACGAGCCAAGGTGTGGATTTTATTTTTTAAAAAGCCCCCTTTAAATCATTTTTTTAATGTTGAAAAGGTTAGCAAAAATGAAAATTCAAATGTTAGTGTAGTTGCAAAGGGGGCTTGGCATGGTTTATATGAATTGAGATAATAAATTTTCTAGTTGTTTCCGTTTTCCCATTTTACATCCTCTCCCTGTGGAGCTGCCCCACCTTGAGCTTGTGTAATAGGAGCAGTTTCCTGATTGATATGATAAATATAGGCTGCAATTTTTTCAGCATCTCTTCCGGTAATGGTTCCATCCTTGATGAAAGGTCTCATGGTAGGATTGTTTGGAGAACCATTTTCAAGCATCCAGAAAACATTTTTAAATAAACTTTTTTCTTTGATATTAATCCAGTGAGTATCGGTAAGGTTAGGACCAATTCCTCCTTTTCCTCCATCTCCGTGGCAGGTTACACAATTGGTTTTGAATAATTCCTGACCTTCTGCTATATTATCTGCACTGTATTTTGCACTTTCCAGATTAATCTGTGGAGCAGTTTTCTCATATTCTGCGATGGACGCCAGCATCGTTTTGGCTTCTTTGGTGTATTCAGCTTCCGGATGGGCATAATCTGTGAATGAAAAGGCCATCAGATACACTACACAAAAGATACATCCAAACCAGAACAGTCCTATCCACCATTTGGGAAGAGAGTTATCAAGCTCTGTAATTCCATCGAAACCATGGTCAATCAGAATATCTTTTTCTTCGGTAGCAGACTGCTTTTTGAAGGCAGAGTTCCAAAGTTTCTGATAATAAGGAACACTCTTTTCCTCAAGATATTGTTTTTTCTCTTCCTCTGATAGTCTGCTGAAACTTTCATTTTCAATCATGTCTCCAATGGAGTTCATAATCATCAGAAGGATAATCGCAATCAATATCAGTGCCCAGAAAAAGGGTGAGGAAAAATATCCTGAATCACTGGCGAACATTTCAAAGGCCATGATCGTTAAGCCGATTGTTGTTGCGATATATATTGAAATTGGGGTTCTCGTTTTCATTACATCAATTTTTAATGATTACTCAGCACTTGCGGTTTGGATCTGTGTTGTTTTAATATCTGTACCTAATCTTTGCAGGTAGGCGATCATTGCTACAATTTCTCTTTGTTCAAGCGGTACATAAGCTCCTCCTTTTGCTGTTTTTTCTTTAGTCATCTGATCTTTTACGTCAGTAGCTTCTGAATAAATTCTTTGTACAATAGCTTTTGACTGGTTGTCTGCCCATTGGTTAGCAGAATCAATCTGAGCTTTGGTGTAAGGAACATCAAATGTATTTTTCATTAGTTTCATTTTATCCACCATCTGAGTACGGTCCAGTTTGTTGGTAATCAGCCAGGGGAAACGTGGCATAATAGAACCTGCAGAAGTAATTCTTGGGTTGTACATGTGCTTAAAGTGCCATGAATCCGGGTTTCTGCCTCCTTCTCTGTGAAGATCCGGTCCTGTTCTCTTAGAGCCCCAAAGGAAGGGTCTGTCGTAGATAAATTCTCCAGCTTTAGAGTATTGTCCGTTCTTTCCTTCAAATCTTACTACTTCATCACGGAAAGGTCGGATCATCTGTGAGTGACAGGAGTTACATCCTTCACGGATATATAAATCTCTTCCTTCAAGCTCTAAAGGGGTGTATGGTTTCACCGCAGTGATTGTTGGAACACTTTGCTTCAGTGATAAGGTTGGAACGATTTCCACAAGTCCACCAATAGCTATGGTAATGAAGGCTAGGATAGAAAGTAGGGTAGGTGTTCTTTCTAGCCAAAGGTGTACGCCTTCACCTTCTTTTCTTGTTCCTCCGATATTAGCTAATGCAGGTGCTTCTGCCGGAACATTTTTCTGGAATGAACCTACTTTAATAGTTTTGATAACGTTGATCACCATTAAAATAGCTCCTGAAAGATAGAATATCCCTCCTAAGAATCTCATTTTAAAGTAAGGAATGATCGCTGTAACGGTGTCCAGCCAGTTTTTCCATAATAAAGTTCCATCCGGGTTGAACTGTTTCCACATCAATCCCTGTGTGAATCCTGCAATATACATCGGCACGGCATAGAAGATAATTCCTAATGTTCCCAGCCAGAAGTGCCAGTTGGCAAGTTTTACAGACCAAAGTTTTGTTCTCCACATGATTGGAACCAGGTAATACACCACCCCGAATGCCATGAAACCATTCCATCCAAGAGCTCCTAAGTGTACGTGACCGATAACCCAGTCAGTATAGTGACCAATTTTATTTAAAGATTTGGTTGCTAATAAAGGTCCTTCAAAAGTGGCCATCCCATAACAGGTAATGGCTACCACAAAGAATTTAAGGATCGGATTTTCTCTTACTTTATCCCAGGCTCCTCTTAACGTAAGAAGACCATTCAGCATTCCTCCCCAAGATGGAGCAATCAACATGATAGAAAACCCAGTTCCTACAGCCTGTGCCCAAGCTGGTAATGCTGTATATTGTAGATGGTGAGGACCGGCCCAAAGGTATACAAAGATCAGCGACCAGAAGTGAATAATGGATAATTTGTACGAGAATACCGGTCGCTGAGCTGCTTTTGGCATAAAGTAATACATAAGACCCAGTACAGGGGTTGTTAATACAAATGCTACTGCATTGTGACCATACCACCATTGTACTAATGCATCTTTTACACCTGAGTATACAGAATAAGATTTCCAGCTTGTGAAAGATAACGGAACTTCCAGGTTATTGAAGATGTGAAGCATGGCTACGGCAATCCATGTGGCCAGATAGAACCAGATTGCTACATATAAATGTCTTACTCTTCTTTTGGCAATAGTTCCGAACATATTGATTCCGAATACAATCCATGAGAAGGCAATTAATATATCAATAGGCCATTCATGTTCAGCATATTCTTTTGAAGTGTTGATTCCCATTAAGAATGTAATCACTACGGCAACAATCATAAACTGCCATGACCAGAAGTGAATCCATGAGAGGGTATCACTATACATCCTTGTTTTCAGTAATCGCTGCATGCTATAGTAAGCGCCGCAGAAGAAGGAGTTACATACGAAGGCAAAAATTACAGCACTGGTGTGAAGCATTCTGATTCTTCCGAAGCCCATCGCTCCCTGAGTATTAATTAATCCCTGAATGTTGCCCGAAGCTAAACTTTTAATAGTTGTATCATCTGTACCGAATAAAAATTCAGGTAATTCAGGATAAAAAAGCATCAATGCGGCAGTAAGTCCCAGCAGAAATCCGACAAGTCCGAATGCGATTGTTGCATAGAGGAATGCTCTGACAATATTATTGTCATAATTAAATTTTTGCGTCTCCATAAATTCCAATAGTGTTTACCGAGGTGATATTTGCTCTGAAAAGGTTTATTTTTCGCCGTTTTCTATGTTAAAAGTAAATATCATGTAACGTGTATAATGTTTTGCCAAAGGTATTTATTAACTTTGTTGGAGGCTAATAGATAATCTTCTAAAATATACCGAAAACTACTAAAACAGAAATGATGAAAATATGTGGACAAAATATCAGGAAAATCCGTAGGAGTAAAGATTTTACGCAAGAGTATATGGCTTTTGAAATGGGGATTTCTCAAAAGGCGTATTCCGATATTGAGAATTCCAAGGTGAAGATTAACCTGGAAATCCTGACTAAAATCTCAGATATTTTAGAGATCAAGCCTTCCGAAATTTGCAGCATCTCTCATAAATGTGGAATGGATGATGATTATGAAGATAAATACCAGGGACTTCTGGAGTATATGAAAAAGAATAATATCCCGGTTCCGGATGAGTATCTGGAAAATGGGAAATAATATAGCTGTCCTGACAACGGGATTTTAAATAATGACTGATTAATCAGCCTTTACTCAATGGTAAAGGCTGATTTTTTATAATTATTGTAAGTCCACCCCCGAATTGAAAAGGATCGTTATTAGGTTTTCTTCTTTTAGCCCGCTGGATTTCTCAATTAACCCCGTGGAATGTGAATTTCTCTGAAAAGTTTTTATATATTTAGCGACCGAATAATTCATTCAATGAGCAACGAAAATAAAACAGGACAAAACGAGACTTTAGTTAGAGGATTAACAAATCGACATATACAATTAATTGCCCTTGGAGGTGCCATAGGAACCGGATTATTTCTGGGAATCGGACCGGCAGCAGTGTTAGCTGGTCCCTCAGTGATTTTAGGATATGCCTTAGCCGGAATTATTGCCTTTTTTATCATGCGTCAGCTTGGTGAAATGGTTGTTCAGGAACCGGTATCGGGAAGTTTTAGTCACTTTGCTTATAAATATTGGGGAAATTTTCCGGGCTTTGCCTCAGGGTGGAACTATTGGATTCTTTATATTCTGGTAAGTATGGCCGAGCTTACAGCAATTGGTCATTATATTCATTTCTGGTGGCCGGAAATACCACTCTGGGTATCCAGTTTATTCTTCTTTGTAGTCATCACTGCGCTTAACCTTGCTTCTGTAAAAGTGTATGGAGAAACTGAATTCTGGTTTTCTATTATCAAAGTAATCGCAATTATTGCGATGATTGTTTTCGGTATTTATCTGTTGATTAGTGGAACCGGAGGTGAAAAAGCTACAGTCACAAACTTATGGAATGACGGCGGATTTTTTCCGAAAGGATTATTTAATAAAACAGAAACCGGATATTCTGGATTATTTGCAGCAATGGCTATGATTATGTTCTCTTTCGGAGGATTGGAACTTATCGGAATTACTGCTGCTGAAGCTAAAAATCCTGAGAAAACCATTCCACAGGCAACCAATCAGGTGATCTATAGAATTTTAATTTTCTATGTTGGAGCTTTAGTGATCCTGTTTTCATTAAGTCCATGGAGAGAAATTACAGAAGGTTCAAGTCCGTTTGTAATGGTATTTCAAAACTTAAATGGATTAGAATTCAGTCTTTTCGGTAAAGTAATCCAATTCAATACTTTGATTGCGAATATTCTTAATCTTATTGTATTAACTGCTGCTTTATCTGTATATAACAGTAGTGTTTACAGTAATAGCCGTATGCTTTTCGGATTGGCTCAACAGAGGAATGCTCCTAAGTTTTTGAAAAAGCTTAATAAAAATTCTGTGCCTATCAATGCAATCATTGTATCTTCATGTTTTGCCGGAATCTGTATTATCATTAATAAACTAGTACCGGAAAAAGCATTTCAGTACCTGATGGCTCTCGTAGTGTCTACTCTGATTATTAACTGGATCATGATCTGTTATACCCATTTGAAATTTAAGAAATCAATTACCAAAGAAGGAATTCAATCGAAATTTCCATCTATATTCTATCCGGTATCCAATTATATCTGTATTGCGTTTTTAGTTCTTATATTAGGACTGATGAGTATTACAGGAATGGAAATTCAGGTGATTCTGATTCCGGTCTGGATAGGCTTTTTATTTGTAATGTATAAGCTTTATAAACCAAGCTAACATATATTAACCATATTTAATGTAATGAAAGATGAAAGCCAATGTGAGGTTTTCATCTTTTTTTTTTATTATTTTTCCGTAAATTGGTAATAAAGAATTAAATACTTGGAAATGAAATTTTGATCCTTATAATGTATCAGAATCAAGTTTTTTTGATGATTTGTTGTTTTTATAATAATGTGATATGCAGGCTAATTTTAGTGAGATACAGAAGATCATCGACCATATTGAAGTCAATTTTGATAGGGAGGTCACAGCTCATGAAATAGAGTCTATATCTCATTACTCATATCGAAATTTTCAACGTATTTTTTTCAAGCTTTTCAACGAAACGGTTTCTGGCTTTCAAAAGCGTCTGCGTCTTGAGAATGCCTACAAAAAACTGATCTATACAGAAGATAGTCTTTCTGAAATAGCATGGCAGGTGGGATATTTCAACATTCAATCCTTTTCAAAAGCATTTAAAAAACAATATTCAATATCTCCGGCAGAAGCAAGGAAACAGAAACAGGATATTTTCAAAAAATTTATAGAGAACCATCAGACAGATCTTAAAATTGAGCTTAAATATAAAGATGCAGTCTCTGTTTACTGCAAGTTTATTAAAGCTAAAGACTATAATAACGAAGAAATAGATGCTCTATGGAAAGAAATTGAACCGGATACTGAAATATTCGACGCAGCCTACGGAGTAATTTGTGATCAGCCTTTAATTACCAATCATTCGCATTGCAGATATGGTGCAGCTGTGACTTCTGATGGGGTAATCAAAGGATTTGTGGAAAGTGAAATTTTTGGCGGAAAATACGCAAGGTTCACTCATTATGGTCCTTATGGAAATATTTTGGAGACCTATCGTTCATTTTATCAATTGTGGCTTTCTGAAAAACAGTTTTTGTTGGATAACTCCGATGTTATTGAAGAGTATGAAGAACCGGAGATCACTCATATTTATTTTCCATTGTATGGGTAAGATGTCCTTTTTGGACAAGAATTGCTTTTTAGAGTCTTTAATTTTGCAACAGTAAATAACCAGAAGGGAATTTATACTGCAAAACTTAAAAAGACAAAGTACAATGAACAAAAAATTATTTCTCCTGACTTTATTTCTCTCTTTCTATAGCAAAGCGCAAATTTCTGTTCAGGCTTATGCTGGAAATAAAGAAACAGAAGTGCTGGGGATTTATGATAAAGATTTTGGAAGTAAATGGAATTATTTTGCCTCGGGAACTATTGGATATGACTATAATCTGAAAAAAGTAAATCCTGAACTCTATCAAAATATTAATTATGGAATCGGAAGGAATCTAGGAGTTTCTGCAGGAGTTCATGTTTCAGATAAAGATATTATGCCTTCTGTAGGGTTGGCTTACGGAAAAGGAAATGATGTTTTTGGAATTAGTGTTTTTCCTGCATTTACTTACTCTACAGATGCAAAGGAATTCGGATTTGGGTTATATTCTTTACTGGAATATACTCCAAAAATTAATGATCACCTGAATTTTTACAGCATGTTGATTCTTGAGTCTGATTTTAGTTTTAAAGAACACCAGTCCAGTAATCAAATCATTCGCCTGGGACTGGAAAACAGAAAGAACATGCAGTTCGGGATAGGAAGTAATGTTTCCCAGACCGGAAGCAGTTTTGAAACCGATATCAACTTCGGAATATTTATTGGAAAGAAATTTTAACGATATGAACAAATTATTCACCCTTACTTTTATACTTGGATTTATGTATACTATGGGACAAACCTATCATTTTCCTGAAGAATCTTCACTTCACGAAGGAACCTGGCTGCAATGGCCCCACCACTATCAGCATGGCGCAACGTATCGCCAAAGAGTAGAACAAACCTGGATTGATATGACAAAAGCATTGCAATCCGGTGAAAAGGTACACATTATAGCTTATAATGCGGATGAAAAAAAGAGAATTATTAAGCTTTTAGAAGAGAATAAGATTCCGATGAAGAATGTTGACTTTAGGATTTATCCTACTGATGATGTATGGATCAGAGATAACGGCCCCATCTTCGTAAAGGATAATAAAGGAAATGTTTTAATTGAAGATTGGGGGTTCAATGGCTGGGGCGAAAAGTTCGACTTTGAAAACTGTGATGCAATTCCACAGCGTATAGGAAAAGACCTGGGAGTAAAAGTTATTAATCTGAATGAAGAAATGGTGAATGAAGGTGGATCTGTAGAAACCGATGGAAATGGAGTTCTTATGGCCTGTAAAAGTTCAGTAATCAGTCAGAAGAAAGAATCTACAAGAAATAAAGGAATTACAGAACAGGAAGCGGAAGAAATGTTTGAAACCTATTATGGAGTTTCCAAAGTGATATGGCTGGATGGTGTTACCGGATTAGATGTTACAGATATGCACATTGACGGTTTCATGAAGTTTGCCAACTCCTCTACCATGATCACGATGAACGAAGACGATCTCGTAGAACTGGGGCTTTCCGATAAAGATATCAATACACTGTATACAGCTTCTAATGCTGAAGGTAAGGAATATAAAAAAGTATATCTGCCAGCTACCAAAAATAAAGTGAAGACAGCTTATGGAAAACAGCTGGATGAAAAAGGTTCTTATGTTAATTATTATGTAGCGAATACTGTAGTTCTGGTTCCTAATTACGGAGATCCTAATGATCAGGTTGCTAATCAGATTATTCAGAAGCAATATCCCGACAGAAAAGTAATAGGGATAGATGTGAGAAATTTATATGAAAACGGAGGGATGGTACATTGTGTTACCCAACAGCAGCCTGCCGGAAAATTGATGAAGTAGCATTAGAACTTATTAAAACATTATGATACAACTATAATTAGAGGTATTATAATGTTTTTTTGTAAGTTGATTTTTTTTATAAAAATTGCATACTTATATATTTCATCTTTTGTATTTGGGGGAGAAGGTTAATAAAAAACATCATAATTAATAGCTAGCTAGATTTTGTTATTAATATGTAATGCAGTATAATCAATGATTTACATACTGTTTGATGGCTTGGTCTGTTATTTTTTTGTAAATTAGTAATGGAGGATTATTCAAATTCGGGTGAGAATTGTAATCTGTTTTTGAAATTCCGGCGGACGAGCCGAACACCGCATCACAAAGTAGGCAGACTTAAAAAACACTCCTATGGCTAATCTATTTCAAACCCTTACCAATACGGTTAAACATTGGTATATTCCATTGATTTTTGGAATTCTCTTTCTGCTCTGTGGTTTTTATGTATTCAGCGTGCCACTTGCAACGTATGTTACACTTTCCATTTTTTTCAGTGTTTCATTCCTGTTCTCGGGGATTACAGAAATATTCTTTTCCATACAGAACAGCAAATCTCTTCAGGGTTGGGGCTGGTTTCTGGTAAGTGGACTTCTGACTACAGCAATTGGGATTTATCTGATTGCTTATCCGCAGATTTCAATGTCTATTCTTCCGTTTGTGGTGGGATTTACTTTGTTATTCCGTTCTTTTCAGCTACTGGGTTTTGCTTTTGATCTGAAAAGTATGAAGATAATGAGTTGGGGGAATGTAGCTCTGGCAAGTGTAGGAGGTATTATCTTTTCTTTACTGTTGATATTTAACCCAATATTTACAGGGATTTCTTTGGTAACATTAACAGGGGTTTCCTTCATTTTTATGGGAATAGCTTCTATTATGCTGGCTTTAGACCTCAGAAAAGTTAAAAAAATTCCTGGAAAAGTAAGCCAGGAACTTAGGGATAAGATCAGATCTTTACAGGATGAAATTGATGATCTCAAAAAATAATTGATTAGCAAATCATAATAAGGATCTCCATTGGAGGTCTTTTTTTGAATTAAATAGCCTTGTCAAGGTTTTAAAACTTGACAAGGCTACCAACTCCTTCCTAATGAATCTTCTATTATTCTTAAAATTAATTTGCTGGAATTTTTAATTCTTACTTTCCAGGCTTTTCTTTCTATTGTTTTTATTAAATTAGCTTTAGTCTGAAGTAACTGATTACTTTTAAATACATCATAGAGATATGAAAAAAATACACTAATAAGCTGTATGGCTATATCTGCTATAGCATTCTTCCAAACAACTAAAGCCAAAGGAAGAGATAGGTTGGTCAACAAATATAAATTAAGGCAGCCCCAGGATTTTTCTGTCCCGCTGCCGGTTAATCCTTTTCTGCTCAGTTTCCTGATGGGAATAAAGCATTTGTAATAAAGTTGCTGCTACAAAATCTACAGAGGAAATAAAATGGGTAGCAGGAAAAAATAACAATTATTATGATTTGGAAAAGAATGTTACTATAGTTCAATCAATACTTAAAATAAATATTGATACTTATACAGGTAGATTTCATCAAAATATATTGATAATTTTACCTCAATCATAATGATGAAAACTATTAAAAGAATTTTCAGCTAAAAAATAATTAATTATGGAAGGTGAAGTGAATTTAAAGAACATTTTGAAAAATTTAAATCCATCATTGAATGAAGGAAAATATGTGTATTGTACAGTTGAAAATATCGATAAAATTCCCTTGTCTAAAATCTTGTTTCTTTTTAAGGAAATAGAGAGTATAACAGTGGTAGTGAAAAAAGAAGATGCAGAAGAACTGAATTTAGGTTTTAGCTATGTGGCTTCATGGATTACTTTAGAAGTTCATTCTTCTTTATCAGCAGTTGGGCTAACGGCAAAATTTTCACAGGCTTTGAGTGAAGCCGGGATTAGCTGCAATGTAGTCGCGGCCTATTTTCATGATCATATTTTTGTTGATGAGAAAGACGCTGTGAAGGCTATTGAGGTATTGAACACTCTTAAAGGTTAGCATTGTTAGTTATTTATAAACATGATAAATCGATTAGGTCATGGAAGATGAAGGTATAACGATTTTAAATATCAGGAAACTTATCAATATTCTGTCCGATAAATTGGAAAAACTAGACGATAAAAAGGTGGTGAAACTTGAAGATGATTTGTATTGGAATATTCTTGATGGGGAATTATATAACCCTTATGATAAACCTGTTCAATTTACAATGGGAAGTCTTACAGAGGATTGGGAATTCTTACAAAATGTTCTAAACAAAGAACGGGAGATAATTGATTATGATTTGTATAAACTGGCTTCAATCTTAAAGTTTCTTGGGAAGAAGGGTATGATTACTAAAAAGTAGAGCGTTTTATTGTTTGTCAAGATGTCAAGATAAAGATCTGTAAATGTATTTCTACAAAACGATTATTCCTGATAGACTTATGAAACTTAAAACAATATGAAAAATAATATCCAATGAAATACTTAAAAGTTTTTATTTTTATAATCTGCATTTTTTTTATTTTCCATTGTATGGACAAGAATGAAAAAAATATACAAGATTTTAATACATATTCATTCAATACTGTTTAAAAGGTGAAGGAGCGTATAATATAGGCTATGAATTTGAGGTCAATAAAAAATATTATGCAGAGAAAGAGTATGATTTTATTTATTATTCAAAAAGCTTAAGGGAAAGACGGTTTCTGATACCAAGAAGTTTGGAAAATGATGAGTTTCCTATTTATTGGAGAGAAGTTAATCTTCCTTTTAAAATTATTAAAAAAGCCAACAGTGATACATTACTCATTATCAAAAACAATAAAAAATTTATATTTAAAAGAATAAAAAATAGTGATTAAATAAAATGGCATTAATAACATTATTGATAGGTTTAGTTTTGATCTATTTTAAATTAAGCTCTAAAGAAAACGTCTTTAACGTTAAAAGATATGATGATTCTATGTATGATAAAATGCTTTATTATAGAGGGTGGGTTATAGCTGTTTTATTAATTGTGATCTCTTTGGCGCCCCTTTTTAAAAATACTATAGATTTCATTAAATAGAAGTGTTTATAATTATAACTTCTATTTTTCGTGAACAATCACTAAAAATCTGACTCTAAAACGAGCTGGATTTATTTTTGTTATGGGTTTCCGTATCTTTTTATTTCAATCTTACTCTAGTTTTGCTGAAAATTTAAAAACTAGAAGCATGAAAAAAGTTTTATTATTGCTAGTATTGATCTCAGTGGCTGTAGTTTATTCTTGTGGTGGGAGTAATGAGGAATCTGGATATTGTACCTATAATGGGCATACACTTTATACGGGTGAAAAAGGAGGATGTTATTATCTTTCCTCAGGAGGAAATAAGGAATATGTTGATAAGAGTTATTGTAGAAAATGTAACTGAAAACTTGAAAGAGAACTAAAATTAAAACAGGTGCTTATAGTATCTGTTTTTTTATTACATACATAAAAACAAAAAACCACCCTTAAAAAGAGTGGTTTGTAGACCCACAGGGATTCGAACCCCGACTGACGGTACCAAAAACCGGAGTGCTACCGTTACACTATAGGTCTGCTTTATTTTGGTTTTGCAAATTTATATATTTTTTTCTTATTTACAAACATCTTTCCTGAAAATTCTTATTTTTTGCTTAAAATAGAGCCTCATTTTTCTATTCAAATATATCTCTAACCTAAAAACAAAAACCATCCTTAAAAAGGATGGTTTGTAGACCCACAGGGATTCGAACCCCGAATGACGGTACCAAAAACCGGAGTGTTACCGTTACACTATAGGTCTGTTTTATTTTGGTGGTGCAAATTTACAGCTTTTTTCTTTAGATGCAAGAACTTTTTGATTTTTTTTTTAAATTTACTGTGGATTTATTTACGGAAAATATGCTGATAGACTTCAATAATCTCAATATTAATCAATTATCCTTTTATTCGGATTTTGAAAAAAAAGTAAGAAATTTTTTAGAAGAATGGATTTCTGAAGGGAATACTGTAAAAGTACAGACTTCAGGATCTACAGGAATTCCTAAAATTTTCGGGATCGAAAAAAAGAAAATGATAAATTCTGCAGTAATGACCTGCAATTTTTTAGGCTTAAAAGAAGGTGATACTGCATTACTATGCCTGCCTGTAGAATATATTTCAGGCAAAATGATGGTGGTACGTTCTATGGAAAGAAAGCTCAGACTAATAGTGAATGAACCCTCTTTACATCCTGTTAATCATTTGGATCAGAAAGTAGACTTCTGTGCTATGACCCCACTTCAGGTGGAAAATTCATTAGATAAACTCCATTTAATCAGAAATTTGATTATTGGGGGAGCTGCTGTTTCTGAAAGTTTGAAAAATAAAATCCTTCAGATGAATCTGGATCTGTCAAATAAGATCTTTGAGACTTATGGAATGTCTGAAACACTTTCTCATATTGCTTTAAAACAATTGATGCCTGAACCGGAAGATTATTTCACTGTTTTTGAAAACGTTACCATTTCCCTGGATGAAAGAGGTTGTCTCAATATCTTTGCTCCTAACGTTAATGCGGAAGTTTTGGTAACTAATGATTTAGTTGAAATTAAAAATAATAAACAGTTTAAATTTCTGGGAAGAATAGATAATGTAATTAATTCTGGTGGAGCGAAAATTTTTCCGGAAGCATTGGAAGCACTTGTCAAAAAAGAAATTCCGAATGAAGCAATCTTTGTAGGTTTACCTGATGAAAGGCTAGGCCAGAAATTGATATTAATTGTTGAGGGAGATCAATCTGATGAAATGGTTCAGAAAATTTCAAGGGTTTCTTTTGAAAAGAATTTCCACAAACCGAAAGAAATTATTTTTATCGGTAAAATTCCAAGAACACCTAATGGGAAGGTTAACAGGATGGAGCTATACAAACTTATTAGTAAAGATATTTAAAAAGTGAAATTCAGCGAATCTAACCTCCAAAATTAAAAAAAATGAAAGATTTTTCAAGAGAGCTCAGTTTCAAAACTTCCCGAAGCAGTGGAGCAGGAGGACAGAACGTTAATAAAGTAGAAACTTCAGTTACTGTACTCTGGAAAGTGATGGTTTCTGAATTTTTTAATGATGAAGAAAAAGCATTGATTCAGGAGAAACTTAAAAACAGAATCAATGCAGATGGCTTTTTGTTTCTAACGGTTTCTGAGAGCAGGACCCAACTTATGAATAAAAATAAAGCCATCGGGAAAATAACAGAAATTGTTAACAAATCTTTGATCATTCCTAAGAAAAGAACTGCTACAAAACCATCAAAAGGCCAGAAACAAAAGCGATTGGATGCAAAGAAAAAGCTTTCTGATAAAAAGGAAAACAGACGGTTTAAACTTTAATGAAACTCTTTCGCTGAATTTTATTTTTTGCCGAAATTATTAGCCATGATAAAAAACCAATTCTATTAGTAATTTTTCAAGTTTGCTGGCTTCCTTTGTTCAACAACAGGTTGCATACAGGAATAGAATATCAATATCAGGTTTCGAAGAATTTTCTGTTAGGTTTATGGTACATTGAATGAAATAGCAGCCATAGATTTGAGCGAAAATAAAGTGGAGATTACGAGAGTTTCCTTAAGTGCAGTGGCTGCATTCCGTTTTTAAGTTCTATATTTGTAGGAATTAAAACAACATCATAATGACAGCAACCATCTTTTTATCTGAGGATCGCCGACGAGCAGGATTGTTGCTGTCATTATTGTATCTGCATACAGATTCTTTTCTGAAAAGTTCTAAGGACTTTATCAATTAAGCCCTGTCAGGATCCAAGACAGGGAATTATTCCGGATTTTTTATTTATTGTTTTTTGCGGTTTTCTATGAAAGAAGGCATATTTGCGCCTGGATTTTACATTGGATCGTTTGGGAAATACTGCATTTTTAATCTTAAAATTGAAAAAAATGTCCGATCATATTACGGTAACCACTGGAATTTATGATGCTATAAAAGATACCCTTAGAAGGAAAAAAGTAAGCATCGAAGAAGAGAAAAGATTAACTGAAGAACTGAGAAAAGCCAAACAGGTGCTGAGAAGAAACCTGTCTGAAGATATTGTTACAGTTAACAAAAAAGTGACTTTAAGAGATCATACACTGGATTTTGAACACGAATATATTTTTGTGCCATCTACCAGAGAAAAGCTTAAGAAGAATAAACACTCCATCCTTTCAAATATTGCATTGGCTGTAGTTGGGTATAAAGTAGGAGATATCATCAACTGGCCTTTCAGGGAAGGGGAAAGAAAAATTGAAATTGTAAAAGTGGAAGCCTGGGAAGGATAAAACTTTGTCATATAGGGTTGAATTTACGAAGAAAACGTAGTCCATGTTGGGCTGCGTTTTCTGTTTCTGGAGAATAAGTGTTGGAAAACGCTAAGGCGCAAGTTTTTTACATACATGATGTTTTAAGGCGCGAAGATTTTATCTACAATAAAATTGTATGCTGTTGAATGATTTGCCACGAATGCACGAATAATTTGAATTATGCTTGCAACTATGTGGTGAAAGATTTTAAAACAAATAGGCACATAGATTTTAGAGAAGATAAGGAGTTATCTGATTTTCATATAAAGAGCATTCATAAAAGAAATTCGTGCATTCGTGGCTAAAAATAAGTGTTATTCTTGCTGAAGATCTTTGCTCTTCTTGCGCCTTTGCGTTTATCCAACAAAATATGTCCTAATGCAATTTTTAGCCTGATTATTTAACAAATGATAAAAAAGCATCTTGGTATGAGACTTTCTTCAAGTGCTTGGGCTGCATTCCGTTTTTAAGTTTTATCTTTGCAAAAATTAAAAAAATGAGCAAACCGATAACTGAATTCATAGAAAAGTATTACCTGCACTTCAACGCAGCTGCATTGGTGGATGCTTCTAAAGGATATGTTGCACATCTTAAAGATGGCGGAAAAATGATGATTACTTTAGCTGGAGCAATGTCTACTGCTGAATTAGGAAAGATTCTTGCTGAAATGATCCGTCAGGGGAAAGTAGATTTTATCTCTTGTACAGGTGCCAATCTTGAAGAAGATCTAATGAACCTTGTAGCACACTCTCACTATGAAAGAGTTCCTCATTACAGAGATTTAACTGCTCAGGATGAGTGGGATCTTTTAGAAAGAGGTTTGAACAGAGTTACAGATACTTGTATTCCTGAAGAAGAAGCTTTCAGAAGACTACAAAAACATATCGTAGAGATTTGGAAAGATGCTGAAGCTAAAGGAGAAAGATATTTCCCTCACGAATTCATGTACAAAATGATCCTTTCAGGGGTATTGGAGCAGTATTATGAAATTCCTAGAGAAAACTCATGGATGATTGCTGCTGCAGAAGCAAATTTACCAATCGTAGTTCCGGGATGGGAAGATTCTACAATGGGTAACATCTTCGCTTCTTACTGTATCAAAGGAGAGCTTAAGGCTACTACAATGAAATCAGGTATTGAATATATGACTTACCTTGCAGATTGGTATACTAAAAACTCAGCTGGAAAAGGAGTTGGTTTCTTCCAGATTGGTGGTGGTATCGCAGGAGATTTCCCTATCTGTGTAGTACCAATGCTATACCAGGATATGGAAATGCATGACATTCCTTTCTGGTCTTATTTCTGTCAGATCTCTGATTCTACAACATCTTACGGTTCTTATTCAGGAGCTGTTCCAAATGAAAAAATCACTTGGGGTAAATTGGATATCACTACACCGAAGTTTATCGTTGAAAGTGATGCAACAATCTGTGCACCATTGATGTTCTCTTATATTCTAGAGAATGCTTAATTAATAACTCTTTACGAGATTACAATATTTAGCGCTTCAATCTTTTGAAGCGCTTTTTTATTTGGGCTTCTGATACTCTTTTTTTTTGCGCTCGCAGATTTTGCAGATAACGCAGATTCTTTTTTAATGGTTAGAAACTACAAAACCACAAAATTTTTTGCCACGAATGCACAAATATATGAAGTATGATATTCTATGTGCCTATGTGGTTCAATCTTTTTAAATCACATAGGCACATAGATTATAAGTGTAATTTAAATTATTCGTGCATTTGTGGCAATCATTCAACAGTATACAATTTTATCAGAGATAAAATCCTTGCGCCTTAAAGCATTATGTAGGTAAAAAAACTTGCGTCTTAGCGATTTCCAACAAACTCAGAGTTAATATAAAAATAAACATTTGAGTCATCCGTCAAATCTGCGAGTCAATAAATTTATTCTCATAAATATCTATTGTTATCTGTGAGAAAATAAAATTAATCCAAAGAATTAACCAGCACAAAATAACGATATGCCAGAATTCCTTTTTCAACTTTTATCAGCTTGTTCGGGTCCTTATTACTGAGCTTCGGAAGAACCTTTTTATTAATTACATTCAGTAAATGGAAAAATGATTTTTTCATATCTTTATCTTTTAATGAAACTTCATTGAGGTTGTAAGAGTTCAAAAATGATGCAAAAACTCAAAATTCTTTTCCTAAGACTTTAGATATGGACGAAATTTTCAAACAACAGGTATATGAAGTAGTCAGGCTTATTCCAAAAGGAAAGGTTTCTACCTATGGTGCTATAGCGAAAGCGGTAGGGTATCCTAATCATTCCCGTCATGTAGGAAAAGCGATGGGTGGTTGTCCTGAAGATGTTCCTGCTCACCGCGTCATTTCCAGCTCAGGAACCTTATCTGTCCCGGAGTTCCAGAAGAAGCTAGAAGCGGAAGGAATTACTGTGGAAAACTTAAGGATAAAAGGGTTTAAAAAACTGTTTTGGGATCCTATGGTGGAATTGTAACCATCACAAAGTAATTATTGGACTTGCTTTAATAGTATATCTGGTTAACTTTGCGAATAAATATATTATTTAAATATTTTATAACAAAACCATGAAAAAAACTCTACTATTACTCTTAATCACTGTAAAGTGTTGTCTTTTATATGCCCAAACAGCTCCAACTATGGAATGGCAAAAAGTAACAGCAACAATAGGATTCCATACTCGAACCAATGATATTACCCAAACTTCTGATGGTGGATATATTTCAATAGGACAAACAAATACAGTACCCGGATCTAATTATGATTGTGTAATTAATAAGATCGATGCAAATGGAAACCCTGTCTGGAGTAAAACTATTGGTGGATCCAGTGTAGACTACGGTAGAAAAATTATAAAGTTAGCTGATGGTAATTTTATGATTATTGGTGCTACAAAATCTACAGATGGCGATATGGCTGGTCATTATGATACTGAAAAGATGTGGGCTTTTAAAATGGATGAGACAGGAAATTTTATTTGGAAAAAGTTTTATTTTGGAGAAGGTCTTTATGATATACTACCTGTTGCAGACGGATATATTTTGCTTGGAGGAGTATTGAGTGGCGGTTTTTCAGATATCAGAGTTAATAAAATTACTTTAAATGGAGATTTAGTCTGGTCTAAGACATATGGAGGTACTGCTGATGAGGTGGGAGCCAGAATAGGCAGAACTCCAGACAATAATTATATCATTTTTGCTGATACAAGATCTAATGATGGAACAGTTACTAATAATCATGGAGGACAAGATATATGGATACTCAAGTTAGACCCTTCAGGAAATTTACTGTCTCAAAAAACGTATGGTGGCTCTGGATGGGAATATGCTTCAGATTTTGTAAAAGACACTGATGGCTATGTATTTTGGGGACAAACAGGCTCTATGGATGGAGATCTAGCTGGTATTGCTACTGATGCTGATAATGATTTCTGGATTTTCAAAACTGATTTTGACGGTAATATTATCTGGCAAAAAAAGATTGGAAGCGAAAACATGGAATCTCGTAATTGGAGTAAAATTATTAAATCTACAGATAACAATTATATTGCATTAGGAGTTGTATGGAATGGTAATAAAACGGTATATGAAAGTGGATATCATGGTGCATCTGATATTTGGTTAGTGAAGTTTGACCGATTAGGAAATATTCTATGGAAGAGATGCTGGGGGGGATCCTTTTATGATGATGCTGTGAATTTTGTACAGAATACTGACGGAAGTCTCGTTGTTGCAGGGAGTACACGATCTGTGAATGGAGATTTGGTAGGTTCAGGAAAAAATACAGAATGGGAGGATGGATGGATTTTTAAATTATATCCGGAAGCTGTTTTATCAACCCATGAAATTGAAAGTAAACAGGTAAATATTTATCCAAATCCAGCTTCTGATTTTGTAAACATTGAAACTAATACAAAAATAGAAAATATAGAAATCTTTACTTCAACCGGGCAGTTTCTAAAAAGGTCAAAGGAAAGTAAAATTGATATTTCATCTTTTACAAAAGGAGTTTATGTCTTTAAATTACAGACTTCAGAAGGAATAAAAACCTATAAAATCATTAAGAAATAATAAACAGAATCCAGTGGCAAATGCCGCTGGATTCTTTTACTTTATATGCGAATTTAAATTTCGATTACTTCTTTGCTCTTGTTGAAGGAGTTTGAGGTCCTTTTAATTCCTCTTTCAGCCTTGCATTTTCTTCTTTTAATAAAGCAATATATTCTTGAAGGTTTTCAATAACTGCACCTGGAATATTATCATAATTATTCTGGTTAGTGATTGCCCCTGCAGAAATAGATTTATCATTAAATACAGGATGGTCATAATTAACAACTACTGCTGCTGTCTCTTCTTCATAAATATCCTCTAAAGGAACATCTAAAAAACGGGCAATTTTGTTCCACTCATCAGGAATAATTTTTACATCACCACTTTCTTTTCTGCTATAGTTGGATACATCTGTAGCGATAAAATCAGCTATCTGCTGCTGAGTATAGCCTTTTTGCTTTCTGATAAGACGTAATTTTTCTTTTTGCATGACCGACATTTTATACAAAAATGGCGAAAAAGCACAATGTATACAATAGAAAACTGAAAAAAGAGCCGATAAATTTTCACTAGGGAGTGAAGATGAACTACAAAAGGCACAAAAGCTTTATGATTAAACACTTTAGTTTACTTAAGTAAGTTCAACAATAATGCCGCATAAAAGTACACATCAGCAGAAAATCTTAGATTTTCAAAAACTTAAGTACCTTTTCAACAGAATCATATTTACTTCATAAAACTTAAGTGTTTAAAATCTTTTGTGACTGTTGGGGTAAGGGATTAAAGGTTTTAGTTTCAAAAAAATAAATGATTAATCATTCTGTAATGTTGGAAAACGCTAAGACCCAAAGGTTTTATCAGGATTATGTATATGTAAGGGGCAAGAAGCTCAAAGATCTTCGGCAAGAATAACACTTATTTTTAGCCACGAATGCACAAATTTTTTATTGAAGCTCATATAAAGTATGATAATTTTATGTCCTTATATTGTTTAAAATCTTTTATTACATCGGCGCATAAATTATAAGTGTAATTAATATTATTCGTGCATTCGTGGCAATATTCATCGGTCTACAATTTTATCGTAGATAAAATCCCTGCGCCTTAAAACCTCATGCATTAATAAAAAAAATTGCGCCTTGGCGTTTCCAACATTTAATACAAAAAAAAAGACTGCTTCTTTCGAAACAGTCTTCTGTAATTTATTTTTCAAGTTGCTTATAGCTTCTCTGTATAAAATCTGTAAGGTCTTTTCCTTTCAGTAGATTTTGAGATAACTTAGCAAGATCTAAAGCGTATTTAATCAGGCTTTCTTTCTCTTCAGTATTCTCAGTTTTCAAGATCTGATTAGAAAGTTCACTGTTGGAATTCACAACAAGGTTGTACATTTCCGGGAAACCACCCATTCCAAACATACCGCCACCACCTGTTGCCTGCATTTCTTTCATTCTTCTCATGAATTCAGGTTGAGTAATGGTGAACGGAGCATCGCTGCTGTCAAGATCCTCTAACTGAACAGTGAATTTAGAATCATGGATCGCTTCTTCTACGTTCTTTTTCAAAGATTCCTTTTCAGTTTCGTTTAGTTTTGAAATAACAGGTTCATCTTTCTTGATAAGATTATTGATGTGATCTGCATCTACTCTTGCGAATGAAATATTTTCTTTTGTAGTTTCCAGCTTCTGGATCACGTGTGAAATGATTGGAGAGTCTAATAACAGGACTTCATATCCTTTATCTTTTGCAGATTGGATATAACTGTGTTGCTCATCGGCATTGGTTGCATATAGAATTACAAGCTTGTTATCCTTATCCGTTTGAGTAGGCTTGATTTTATCTACCAATTCATTCCAAAGGAAGTATTTTCCGTCTGTTGTTGGGTATAATGTGAATTTATCTGCTTTTTCAGCAAATTTCTCTTCTGTAACCACTCCGTATTCGATGACTACTTTAATGTCATTCCATTTTTGTTCATAGTCTTCACGGTTTTCATTGATTAAAGAAGCCATTTTATCTGCTACTTTTTTCGTGATGTAAGAAGAAATTTTCTTTACAGCACCGTCTGCCTGAAGATAAGAACGGGATACGTTCAATGGGATATCCGGAGAATCAATTACTCCTCTTAAAAGCATTAGGAAATCCGGAACGATACCTTTTACCTCATCCGTTACGAATACCTGGTTTTGGTATAACTGGATTTTATCCTTATCAATATTTAAATTGTTGCTTAATTTAGGGAAGAATAAAACTCCTGTAAGGTTGAAAGGATAATCTACATTCAGGTGAATGTGGAATAAAGGTTCTTCGAACTGCATTGGATATAGTTCGTGATAGAACTTCATATAATCCTCGTTGGTAAGATCACTTGGAGCAATCGTCCATGCTGGAGCAGGGTTATTGATAATATTATCTACTTCTTCAGTTTCAGCAACAGCATCTTCAGGAGCGTCTTCCGGTAAAGGAAGTGTATGTGTTTTTGTTCCGAATTTAATAGGAACAGGCATGAATTTGTTATACTTTAATAACAGTTCACGGATTTTTCCTTCTTCTAAAAACTCTACAGAATCTTCTGCGATGTGAAGAATAATTTCCGTTCCTCTTTCTGTTTTATCAGTCGTTTCTTCAAGAGTAAATTCAGGACTTCCGTCGCAGATCCATCTTACTGCAGGTTCATCTTTGTAAGATTTGGTAAGGATTTCCACTTTTTCGGCTACCATGAAAGCAGAGTAGAACCCAAGTCCGAAGTGCCCGATAATCCCTGAATCCTTTGCTGTATCTTTATATTTTTCCAAAAACTCTTCAGCTCCTGAGAAAGCTACCTGATTGATGTATTTTTCAACCTCCTCACTGGTCATACCGATACCCTGGTCAATGATACATAAGGTTTTTTGCTCTTTATCAATTTTAACCTCAAGTTTAGGATTTCCGTATTCTACCTTTGCTTCACCTATACTTGTTAAATGCTTTAGCTTTAAAGTAGCGTCCGTAGCATTGGAAATCAGCTCTCTTAAGAATATTTCGTGGTCACTGTAAAGAAACTTTTTAATAAGTGGGAAAATGTTTTCCACCGATACATTAATATTTCCTTTCGTCATAATATTTTAGATTTTTAATTTTCAAATATTTCTCAAAAAAAATACCATGAAGCAGAAAGTGACAGAATGACATTCTTTTGATGGGTGGAAATGAGGAATATTGTGAATTTGTCAAAGAAATATCATACTTTTAGTCCTTAAAAATTTTTAAAAATGAAGATGAAATGTACAGTTTTTATTCTGTTCATGATGGCCTGTTGCCTGTATGGACAGAAAAAGCCATTAGACCATTCTGTGTACGACAGTTGGCAGAATATTGGCTCGAGAAAAATCTCGAATGACGGAAAATGGGTGGCCTATTCTGTGGATGTTCAGGAAGGAAATTCTAACCTTTTTTTATATTCAGTTAAAAATAAAACTTCAAAAAATTTTGCCAGAGGAACAAAGGTGGATTTTACGAATGATTCGAGGTTTGCCGTTTTTCAAATCCGCCCGTTGTATAAAGATATAAAAGCGGTAAAAGATAAGAAGCTTAAAAAGAATAAGTTAACAAAAGATAGTCTTGCGATTGTTGATATTTTGAGTGGTCAGACAGAGAAAATTCCTAATGTAAAAACATTTAAAATCCCGGAAAAGGCAGGTTCATATATTGCATACCTTCTGGAAGATACCAAAGATAAATCTTCTAATGATGCTTCTGATAAAGAAGATGGAGAGGAAAATAAAGAGGAAGATAAAAATGTAAAGCCATTGCAGTTAGTGGTTCGTAATCTTTTGGATGGGAAGAGTACAACTTATGATAATGTGATTCGCTATGAATTCAGTAAAAATGGGAAGCAACTCGCTTTTATAACGAAGAAACCGGACGAAAAAAAGGATAAAAAAGAGGGAAAGGATTCAGCAGATGAAAAATCTTCAGATAAATCAGATAAAAAAGATACTGACAAATCAAAACCAAAGAAATACGCACTTGAAACCGTGCAGGTAGTAGATCTGCAGAAAGGAGCAGTTACTAAAATTTCAGAAATGGAAGGTGATTTTTCACAGTTATCTTTTGATGAAGAAGGGAGCCAGCTGGCATTTGTGGGAACTTCTTCTGCACAGAATGATCTGGTGAAGCTGTATAATCTGTATTATTTTAATTTTAAAGGAAATAAAAAGGAGCAGATAACCCATGAAAGTGGGCAAATGAAAAAAGATTGGGTAATTTCTGAAAACCGCTTGCCTTTATTCAGTAAAAACGGAAAGCAGTTATATTTTGGTGTTGCTCCCAAACCTATTGCAAAAGATACTGCGATGATTGCCAATGATCACGCAGTGGTAGATATCTGGAATTACAGAGATGATTATTTGCAAACCGTACAGCTAAAGGAATTGAAAAATGATCTGAAAAAATCTTATGCAGCAGTAATGCAAACGGAGAAACCGGATTTCTTCAGAAACATTGATGGTGAAGATTTAGATACTTTAAGAGTAGTAAACCAAGGAAATGCTGAATTTGCATTAGGAGTTACCAGTTTAAACAACCGTATCTCTTCACAATGGGAAGGCTCAACAAAGAAAACATATTTCCTTATCGATAATAAAACAGGAGACAGAACCGAAATTATTAAAAATTTGGACGGTTCAGTGGCTGTATCTCCACTGGGAAAATTTGTTGTCATTTTTGACAGAGAAAAAGGGAGATGGTTGAGCTATAATGTTAAAACCAAACAAACACTTCCACTGAGTACAGGATTACCGGTTTCTTTTGTGGATGAAGAGTTTGATATGCCAGACTTTCCATACTCTTATGGTATTGCGTCATGGACGGATAATGATGAATCTGTGATTATTAAAGACCGTTATGATCTTTGGGAGTTTTTCCTGAATGGTTCGAAAAAGCCAAGAAATATTACCAATGGATTTGGGCGTAAAAATAAAATAACATTTGATACTTACGATTTAGATAAAGATATTAAAAGCTTAAACCGAAAGTCTTCTATTTACTTATCAGCATTTGATAATACATCTAAAGCTAATGGGATTTTTAAAACCTCTATTCAGTCGAATGCTGATCCTGTAAAAATTCAAATGGAAGATGTATGGGGATATCGAAGCCTGCAAAAGGCTAAGAATGCAGATGAATATATTGTTGTAAAAGAATCTTATTCTGATTCACCCAATATTTTTGCAACATCCAATTTTTCAGAACAGCAAAAACTAAGCAATACCAATCCGCAGCAAAGCCTCTATAATTGGGGAACTGATGAATTGGTACATTGGACTACCCCAAAGGGAAATACGTCTACGGGAGTCTTATTTAAACCGGAAAATTTTGATCCGAATAAAAAATATCCTATGATTGTCTATTTCTATGAAAAACTTTCTGATAATCTGAACCGTTATGTAGCTCCGTCTCCAACACCTTCAAGGTTAAATATTTCTTATTTTGTGAGTAATGGATATTTGGTTTTCACGCCTGATATTTCGTATACAGATGGCCTTCCCGGAGAATCTGCAATGGAATATATTAATTCCGGGGTTGAAAAGCTGAAGCAAAATACTTGGGTAGATAGTACTAAAATAGGAATTCAGGGACAAAGCTGGGGCGGTTATCAGGTAGCTTATCTGATTGCTCATACTGATATGTATGCAGCGGCCTGGAGTGGAGCTCCTGTTGTTAACATGACTTCCGCCTACGGAGGAATCCGATGGAGTACGGGAATGAACAGACAGTTTCAATATGAAAAATCGCAAAGTAGATTAGGAAAGAACTTATGGGAAGCTCCGGATCTTTATATTAAAAATTCACCGCTTTTTACTATCGATAAAGTAAAAACTCCGGTAGTTATTATGAGTAATGATAAAGATGGAGCAGTGCCATGGTATCAGGGAATTGAAATGTTTACCGCGTTACGCCGCCTTGGAAAACCAGTATGGCTTCTGAATTATAATGGTGACGATCACAACCTTATCAAACGCCAGAACAGAAAAGATATTCAAGTCCGTGAACAGCAGTTTTTTGATTACTATCTTAAAGGTGCTAAGGCTCCGGTTTGGATGACAAAAGGGGTTCCGGCTACCCAAAAAGGAAAAGATTGGGGATTTGACTTAACAGATGATAAACCTAATTAAAATAAATTCGGCGGAGCCTTTGGCTC